>JBBQCH010000086.1:0-14740 GCA_038318485.1 Geobacterales bacterium | reverse complement strand
CGAACGAATCGATGCCATGTTCCATGGTGACAAGATCAACAGTACGGAAGGCCGCGCCGTGCTCCATGTGGCACTGCGCGCAACCCGGAATCAGTCATTCATGGTCGACGGGGAAAACGTGGTCCCTGAAGTGCATGAGGTCCTCGATAAAATGACCCGATTCTCTCATGGAGTACGTAACGGCCAGTGGAAAGGGTACAGCGGTAAACCGATTCGCAACATCATAAACATCGGCATTGGCGGCTCCGACCTCGGACCGGTCATGGCCTATGAAGCCTTGCGCCATTATAGTCGACGTGACATGACCTTCCGATTTGTCTCAAATGTGGACGGCACCGACTTTGCCGAGGCGACCCGTGATCTCTGTGCCGATGAAACCTTGTTCATCATTTCTTCAAAGACCTTCACCACACAGGAAACGATGACCAATGCCCATTCAGCCCGTCAATGGGTGGTTCAGACACTCAAAGACGAGAGCGCTGTCGCACGACATTTCGTAGCGGTATCAACCAACGCCGGAGAGGTTGCGAAATTCGGCATCGACACGGCCAACATGTTCGGTTTTTGGGACTGGGTCGGCGGTCGCTACTCGATGGATTCGGCAATCGGTCTGTCAACCATGCTCGCGATCGGCCCTGAAAATTTTCGCGCCATGCTCGATGGTTTCCACCAGATGGACGAGCATTTCCGCACCGCGCCATTTGACAGAAACCTGCCGGTGCTGATGGGGCTGCTTTCAGTCTGGTACACCAACTTCTTTGGCGCCCAGACCATGGCGGTCCTTCCCTATGACCAGTATCTCAAACGTTTTCCGGCATATCTTCAGCAACTGACAATGGAGAGTAACGGCAAACATGTCACCGTTAACGGCACAACTGTCGATTACCAGACCAGCCCTATAATCTGGGGTGAGCCCGGCACCAACGGCCAGCACTCCTTTTATCAGCTCATACACCAGGGGACCAAACTCATCCCCTGTGACTTCATCGGTTTTTGCAGATCACTCAACCCGCTCGAACCGCATCATGACCTGCTGATGGCAAACCTGTTCGCACAGACCGAAGCTTTGGCGTTCGGCAAGACGGCCGAGGAGGTGAGGACGGAAGGAACACCTGACTGGTTGGCACCGCACCGCGCATTTGAGGGGAATCGACCGACGAATACCATTCTAGTCGAGCAGTTGACGCCGGAAACTCTCGGCAAATTGGTGGCGCTCTACGAACATAGCGTTTTTACTCAGGGAACGGTCTGGCAGATCGACTCGTTTGATCAGTGGGGAGTTGAGTTGGGCAAAGTGCTGGCGAAGAGAATCCAGCCTGAGCTGAGTCGAGGCAAAGAACCGCAGCTACAGCATGACAGTTCGACCAATGAGCTGATTCGGCGCTACAGAATTGCCGCTGGACCAGGTAAAAGGGCGGAATTACCATGAAAGACAGTCCGCATCTGAAACTCGAATCTTAAGCGGCCGCTGCTATATTTGAAATGGAGATTAAAATGACAAGAAACGTGTCTGGTCGGCAGCGTCGTTTCACCCGTGCTCCACGTCACACTTTCCGCCCCGCATCTGGCAACAGCCATGACACAGGAGGCAGCGGCGACATTGGAACTGATGCTCGGTTTGCACAGAGACCTGAGTGGCTTTTATAAACTGGCTGGTCATGATGCGAAGCTTGACGCACTGGCCGGGCGTTTTAAAGGTGTAAAACCGGCACGCTTCCCGACCCTCTTTGAAGGTTTTGTCAATGCTATTGCCTGCCAGCAGTTGATGCTCACCTTTGGTATCCAGCTCATCAACCGTTTGGTCGGCGCATTTGGCCTGCCCTTGTCCAAGAAAGAAGGCGGCCTTCGCGCGGAGGAATTGGAAGAGCTTGATGATGTGTCGGCACTTCGTTCCCTCTGCGCTTTGAAAGGCATTGGCCGCTGGTCGGCTGTATTAATTCACGTAAACAGAACGGGAGAAAGACCATGATCCAGATCAAGCGAGTTTACGACCCACCCGATAGCAATGATGGTAAGCGTTTTCTTGTGGAACGGCTGTGGCCGCGTGGGATTAAGAAAGAAAACCTGCCGTTGGACGGCTGGCTGAAAGATGCAGCCCCCAGCAGCGATTTGCGCCAGTGGTTTGGGCATGACCCGGCCAAATGGGAAGATTTCCGATGTCGCTACATAGCTGAACTGGATAAAAATCATAGTAGCTGGGAGCCGCTTCTGGACGCATCTCTGCATGGAACCGTTACTCTCATTTATAGTTCCCATGACCAGGAGCACAACAACGCACTGGCACTCAAGAATTTCCTGGATGAACAGCTGAAACGGAGTAAACACAGCTCCTGACTGTTCCTGGCAAAATGGAAACCTTCTCTTCCGGGGTGTAATTGTAACGTTTCTTTCACATGGACTTTCGTCCGTTCACGCATATTCCGCACTAAGCCGTTCGTGATGGTTTATCACAAACGGACCAAAAGTCCCATTTACGCTGAGCCAAAACATTAGTGCAAATTCAGCCGTCCACTCATTGCCAAATCACTTTTACGTGTAATACTAAATTAAAGGAAGCTGTATGCGGTGGCAAGACCCCGATACATCAGTCGTATGAAAAAAACACATAAAACTAAAGGAGATTAACCATGTCAAAAGAAAACGCCGGTGTCGCAATACTCAATACTCATACTGAAGCAGAACAAGCTGTGAAGGAATTACAGCGATCGGGATTTGATCTGAAGAAACTCTCCATCGTGGGCAAGGACTATCATACTGAAGAGGATGTCGTCGGCTTCTACAATGCAGGTGATCGCATGTACCACTGGGGCAAACAAGGCGCATTCTGGGGATCGATATGGGGTCTTCTGTTCGGGGCCGGGTTCTTCTTTATCCCCGGCTTTGGCCCGCTTATTATGGCAGGTCCGCTTGTTGCAGTCATTGTGGGAGGCTTGGAGGGTGCCGTGGTAATCGGGGGGCTGAGCGCCCTTGGCGCGGCTCTCTATAGTATTGGCATTCCTACGGACAGCGTCCTCAAATATGAAACCGCCATAAAGAGCGATAAGTTTGTTCTTGTGGTTCATGGCTCGGCTGATGAGTTGTCCCATGCAAAGGATATTCTGAAAAACCTGGGCCACGACGTGCAGGTGCATACTGCATAATTCAATGCATACGTAGTTGTATTGTCACTGTAACTGGTTTCAGACATTATTGGCTATACATCTGTCATGTACGCTGTAAAAAGCGTCACTTCATGGGTGTCACGGGCCAACTCTGAATTAAAGTCCATTAGACGTTAAAGCTGTGAATGTTTTTCAAGTTCGGCAACTCAGCTTGGTCGAGAGAGTCAATCATGATGATCTTCTTATGTAACCACGCTGAATATGGCAAATGCTTAGGACTGTTTTGAAATGACCCGGTATGTGGAAAGAATATGGAGAACGCGCCATGTTTAAAAAAATATTTCTGATTATGACATTGTTGCTGGCACTGACAGTAATGGCTGATGCCATGCCGACACACGTAGATGTCAATATTAACGGGTATGTCCCTAAAACCGGTGTGGCCGGCATCCTGAACTGCATCGGTTCAGATACTCTTGGCAATCTGATGCCTTTCTGGACCGAAGAATTCAAAAAGATATACCCCGATGTCGTCATCCAGATCGAAGGAGGAGGTTCTGCTGCAGCCATACCAGCACTGATTTCAGATACGACCCAGCTTGGCTCAATGTCCCGAGAGATGAGTTCATCTGAAATTGAACAGTTCGAAAAAAAATATGGATATAAACCGATGAGAATCAGTGTCGCTCTGGATTCCCTGGCGGTTTATGTCAACAAAAATAATCTTATTAATAGTTTGGCACTAGAAGAGGTCGATGCAATCTTCTCCAGTACCAGAAAACGTGAACAACCTGAAATCACTACATGGAGACAACTGGGTCTGTCAGGTAAATTGGGAGCCATGCCGATCAGTCTTTATGGACGCAATTCCGCCTCGGGGACATATGATTTTTTCAAGGAGTATGCACTGTTAAACGGTGACTACAAAAACACTGTGAAGGAGCAGCCCGGTTCGGCCTTGGTTGTTGAAAGCGTCGCCAATGATCTTGGCGGTATCGGCTATGCCAGTATCGCTTACGCAACCTCGAATGTACGAACTGTACCTTTGTCTATCAAAAAGGGTGGTGCCGCAGTAAAGGCAAATTATCAGAACGTGATGAACAGGGAATACCCTCTGAGCCGCACGTTCTATATCTACGTTAACAAGAAACCAGGTAAGTCGTTTCCCAAAGTGGTGGAGGAATTTATCAGATTTGTTCTCTCCAAGGAAGGCCAACAAATAGTTCTAAGGAATGGTTTTGTTCCGCTGACTGCCGACTTGTTGAAAAAACAGCTTAATGTACTGCAATAAGGAGTTGAAAGAGTAACACACCAAAACCAAAGGAGATTAGACATGTCAAAAGAAAACGCCGGAGTAGCAATTCTTAACACTCATATCGAGGCCGAAAACGCTGTGAAGGAACTGCAACAAGCCGGATTTGATATGAAAAAATTATCTATTGTTGGCAAGGACTATCACTCAGAAGAAGATATCGTCGGCTACTACAACGCCGGAGATCGCATGTTTCATTGGGGAAAACGCGGTGCATTCTGGGGATACATTTGGGGTGTGTTATTTGGTTCTGCGTTCTTCCTGATCCCCGGCATTGGCCCGCTTTTGATTGCAGGTCCGCTTGTTGCAGCCATCGTTGCCGGTTTGGAGGGAGCAGTGGTTGTCGGTGGGCTGTCCGCTCTTGGAGCAGCTCTCTTTAGCATTGGCATCCCCAATGACAGCATCATAAAATATGAAACGGCAATAAAGAGTGACAAGTTCGTACTTGTGGTCCACGGCACTGCTAAAGAGCTGACAAATGCAAAGGAAATATTGAAAAGCATGGGCCACGACGTGTCGGTGCATACGGCATGATTCAATGCTCTCGTAGTTTTTTTGCTCAAATAACCGGCTTTCAAAGATTGAAAGGAGATCAACTCATGAGAAATTTTTCAATTGTAACTTGTTCAGCGGTTTCACTGTTTTTGGGGATATTACTTGCGGGCAATGTGCGGGCGGGAGGAATTGAAGAAAAGGTAACAGTCACCCCTGTGCGGTCTGAAACGCCCAAAAACGAATCACTGATTTCCTCGACAGCCATCAAGGTGCTGCGTCATATCGCTCAGGCACGCGCAGATGTTCATGCAAAAGACTTGCTCAAGGCCCAGAAAGAGTTGGCAGATGCTCAGACATTGATTTTAATTATAAAAACCACGGTCCCTTCAGAGAAGGTCAAAGATCATATCTGGGTAGCGAATAAACACCTGTCTTATGAAAATACTGAAACCGTGATGCAGGATCTTATACCCATTTATGCATCTCTGAATGATATCGAGGATTTCACCGTAAGAGACAAGGTAAAAAAACATATAAACAATGTGAAGAACCATTTGGAAAAGGGTAACAAGAAAGGGGCATCTGATGAGCTCAAACTCGCTGAAGATACTATTGTATTAACAGAAATTTACTTGCCACTGAGTGATACCGAAAGACAGATCATTTTAGCACAGGCGCACTTAGCTAATAAAGAGTTCAAGAAAGCTGAAATTGCCCTGAAAACTGCGGAAGACGGCGTAATGCTAATTAGTTTAGATGATTCACTACCTGTGTCGCAGGCCAAAATAAGCTTATGGCAAGCTACCAAAAACTATACAGCAGGAAAGACGGAAGCTGCCAAACAGGATATCAAGAAGGTCAAAGAAAACCTTGAGAAAGCAGACAAAACTGTAGATGCAAAAACAAAAGCGGAATTGGATAAGCTATCGAAAGATATCGAATCGATTGAAGGGAAATTAAACAAGTTTGACCATGAAACGGAGCAGGAGCTGAAGAAACTGTATGAGCGCACGAAGACAATTATTTAGAGTCTTTTCAGGAGACCGACCTTTATGACAAGAAGCATTCCAGTTAAAGCAATCACGAGTAGGGGATCATAAAATGAACCAGACAAACGGTTAGATGGACGGAAAGGTGTGGGGTTGGCCTGTGGTTTGCTTTCTTGTGGTGGTCGTGATGCTGGTTGTGATTGCCAAGAGGTTCAGGAAGTAACATTTCATTCTACACACCAACAAGAAGTAGAAGCTTGTACAGATAGACGTATTAGCTCATGAAGAAGTTCGCTTGGAGCATTTATTGTTCGGCGGTGAAAAGAACACTCTTATCTGTAGACTTTCCTGTTCAGTGCTGATGATAAAGAGTGAACTTGGGCCGGTTTGATACTTATATGAGAACCAATTTAATGACAATACGTTGCTCACGAACAGAAAGGAAAACGATTATGAGAAAACTACTGACAGGGCTGCTGGTCTGCATCGGACTTATGATGCTATTGACTGCCTGTGCCACGACACAAATTACCTCGGCCTGGAAAGAACCTTCCTATCAGGGACCACCCAGAAAGATCATGGTCATAGGAATTGCGAAGAAGCCGGTAAACCGAAGAGTTTTTGAAGATGAGTTTGTCAGCCAGATAAAAGCAAGGGGAACCGATGCTTTTGCCAGCTATATCGTTCTGTCCGATAAACTGGAAAATAACCATGCTGTCATTGCTGCAAAAATGAAAGAACAGGGAGCTGATACGGTGCTCATCACCCGGTTGACGAGCAAAAAAACTGTGGTAACCTACGTGCCTGAAACGATCTCTACCATGCCAACTTACTATGAAAGATGGCCAGATTATTATGGATACGGATATGAAACTATTTATTCGCCCGGCTATATGGCCGAGGACGAATATGCCTATGTTGAAACCAACCTGTATGGTGCCAAGGACGATAAACTCATCTGGTCGGCTGCATCCCAAACGCTTATCCAAGGTTCAGATCAGCAACTCATTAAATCATTCATTCGAGTTATGGTGGATACCATGGTCAAGCAGAAATTACTTCAATAGAAGCCAGCATATTATGAGAGAAGCTTGATTCTTTGCGGAAACCGGATCATCGCCGTATGACTCAAGCTTGGGCAGAAAGTGACGGTACGAATGCGAGGAGGATTTAGCATGAAAAAGCTGATAGCAGTAATAAGTCTGTTGCTGGCGGTTATTGTAGGTGGGGATGCCTTTGCTGTCGGTCAGGGGAAGTCGCTGGAATTCAAGGGAAGCTCTATGGGCACGGTAATTTTCGACGGATCAGCTCATAAGAATGCCGGATTGACCTGTTCTGATTGTCACAATCCGGATTTGTTTCCAAAGATGAAACAGGGAACCGTCAAGATTATCATGAGCGACCTTTACGCCGGCAAATATTGCGGCAAATGCCACAATGGGAAAAAGGCTTTTGTGATTATGGGCAACTGCACACGCTGTCACCATAAAAACTAAAGCAAATGAAGTCTCAATAGAAGACACCTGTTTCCACTTCAAGATGTGTAAAGGTGCCGGGACATGAAGCTGTCCCTGATTATGGCGGCAATCCCAGATCACGGCGAAGGTTCTCCTTAACTTTGCTGGATAGTGTCCGGCACCAGGAGGTTTACCATGTCGTATTGCTTTAGCAAAAAGTTGGCTCTGAGCTTCGATGAAGCCATTACGAAAGTAACTGAGGAATTGAAGAAAGAGGGGTTTGGAATTCTTACGGAGATTGATGTCACCGCCACCCTGAAAAAGAAACTGGATGTGGATTTCCGTAACTACCGAATTCTCGGTGCCTGCAATCCGCCCTTTGCCTACCGGGCACTACAGGCGGAGCCTCACATAGGCACCATGCTGCCATGCAATGTGATCGTCCAGGAATTGGATGATGGGCAAATAGAAGTGTCTGCCGTTGACCCGCTTTCCTCAATGCAGGCAATAGAAAACAAGGAGTTGCAGGTCATTGCCGAGGAAATACAGTTGAAGCTCAGGAAAGTAATCGAGCAATTGTAAATAAGGAGACCCCCTATGCTAGTCAAAGCCAAAACAGTAAAAAGATATGCATTGGAAAGTTTCGACGGGGAGATCGGAAAGGTCAAGGAATTCTTCTTCGATGACCAGTACTGGACGATTCGCTATCTGGTCGCCGAAACCGGAAACTGGCTTATTGACAAGCAAGTTTTAATCTCCCCGTATGCGCTTGTCGAGGTAAATAAAGAAAAGGAACTCATCGCCATCAATTTGACCAAAAAACAAATTGAGGACAGTCCACTCCTGGAAAGTGACAAGCCGGTGTCGCAACAATTTGAGAACGACTACCACGGGTATTTCGGCTGGCCGCTATATTCAACCGGCCCATACATTTGGGGTTTTTCTCCCAAAATTGTGCGCGACCGTCAAAAATGGGATGTTTCCTCAAATAGCGAGAAAAAGTGGGATCCGCGATTACGGAGCACTCACGAAGTAAGTGGCTATCATATCCAGGCGTTAGATACAGAAATTGGTCATGTCGATGATTTTATCATCGATGACGAGACCTGGGCGATTCGTTATCTGGTTATTGATACACGGAATTTTTGGCCGGGAAAGAAAGTCCTGATTTCACCACAATGGATCGAGCGCGTCAGTTGGAGTGAATCTAAGATTTTAGTCAATCTGCCCAGTGAAGCGATCAAGCAGGCACCTGAATACACGGAAAAATTCATGCTGACGCGGGATTATGAAACCATATTGCATATACATTACAATCGCAAAGGATACTGGGTCGATGAGCCGGTAGACAAGGAACATTCCCGTTAAAACATGCACGAAAAGGGCTCTATATGATGAACCATGAGAACGGTTGGATGAGTGGATATATGAATGGCTGGATGGACGGAAAGATGTGGGGTTGGCCGGTACTGTGCTTGCTTGTGGTGGTCGTTTTGCTCGTTATGATTGTCAAAAGGTCGAGGAAATAACTCCCGTCTCAGTTTCAGTTGCAGGCCTTAATTGTAGCATTCGGCCTGCGTGGCGGGTCGGGTTTGATAATCAATTGATAGTATGAAAAGATAGGCGCCATGAAGGAGCATCTATGGTTAACAAGGGCAGGAGAAAGTTTCTTGGTTATTGCCTGGGAGGAATTGCTGCCTCTGGTGCACTAGCAGTAGGTTACCCCATATATCGCTACCTGTCGCCTCTTCAGAGCAGTAAACAGGCAGGAAAGGTCGTCATCCCGGATAATGAGGTGCCAGCAGGCGGGGCCAAGTTCTTCGACTTTGCAGGTTCATCTGCGGTCCTGATACGGAAACAGGATGGCCAACTGGTTGCGCTATCCGCCGTCTGCACCCATCTCGGCTGCATTGTCCAATGGGAAAAGGAGAAGCAGGACGTCCTCTGCCCCTGCCACGGCGGTCGCTACACCGCCGAAGGTGTTGTAATCTCCGGCCCACCCCCCAAACCACTGCCTAAACTACCTTTTGTCGTCGCCAATGGCGTCATTACCGTAGGCTGAACTGGAGGTTGCATGGGAATGCTCAAACGGTTAACAGACTGGATCGATTGCCGCATCGGTATCCGCGAGATTGTGGCAAAGGAATTGACCGGGTATCTCCTGCCTCGCAACATCAATGTCTGGTACTCCATGGGGAGCATCCTGCTCTTCATTTTGGGACTTCAAGTAGTAACAGGTATCCTGCTGTTTGTGTATTACGTGCCGGAAGCTGACAAGGCGTTCAAGAGCGTCACCTTTATCAAGAACGATGTCCCCTTTGGCTGGTTGATCCGTATGTGTCATACAATCGGGTCGAGCATGATGATTCTGATCCTCTTGTTTCACATGCTTTCGGTGTTGTTTATGTGGGTATGCAGGGGGAGATCATCGGGGTTGATCATTTCGGTGCCTCGGCCCCCGGGGAAATTGTTATGCGCGAGTATGGGTTCACTGTGGGAAACATCTGCGAGCGAGTCCTGAAACTGTTGGAATGGGGAAAGGAGTGACATCCATGCGAATCGGCATCGCCGCCGATCATGGCGGTTTCATATTGAAGGGACTGATAGTTGCCACCCTCCAGAAGACGGGATACGAGTTTACTGACTTTGGGGCCACAGAGCTTAACCCGGACGATGATTATCCTGATTTTGTCATCCCCATGGCAAGAGCCGTGGCAGAAGGAAAGCTCGACAGAGGGGTAGCCATCTGCTCCAGCGGGGTGGGGGCCTCCATCGTCGCCAACAAGGTTAACGGGGTCAGGGCCGCACTGATCCACGACGACTACTCCGCCCATCAGGGGGTGGAAGACGATGACATGAACATTATCTGCCTCGGGAGCTTTGTCATTGGTTATGAACAGGCTTGGGATTTAGTCCGGACTTTTCTTTCAGCCACATTCAGCGGAGCAAAACGTCATCGTCGTCGCCTGGCCAAGGTAGCGGCACTGGAGCGAAAGGGAGGAATTACTATGAAAGAGAATCCACTTCTTAAACTCGAATCGTACGGGCAGAGTATCTGGCTCGATTTTATCCGCCGCGGCATGCTTTCCTCCGGAGAGATGGCACGCATGATCAAAGAGGACGGACTCGGCGGTGTAACTTCCAACCCGGCCATCTTCGAAAAGGCCATTGCCGAAACCGGCGACTACGATGACGCCATCCGGACCCTGGCTTGCGCCGGCAAAAGTGTCGCGGAAATTTACGATGAGCTCGTTGTGGAAGATATCAGGCTGACCGCTGACCTCTTTCGGCCGCTCTACGACCGGACGGAAGGCAAGGACGGGTTCATCAGCCTGGAGGTTTCACCTCATCTGGCCCATGACACCGCCGGCACTCTTACGGAAGCCCGCCGGCTTTGGCAGAGGGTCAACCGGCCGAACGTGATGATCAAGGTTCCCGGCACATTGGAAGGACTTCCCGCCATTAGTCAGCTAATCGGTGAGGGAATCAATGTAAATGTGACTCTGCTCTTTGGCCTTCCTCGCTACCGAGCCGTGGCCGAAGCATACATCGACGGGCTGGAAGAGGCTGCTGCCCAAAAACGGCCTCTGAAGTCAGTGGCGTCGGTGGCCAGTTTCTTCCTAAGCCGCATAGATGTGTTGATCGATGCGCTCGTGGAAAAGAAGGTTGTTGAAGGCGGCCCGGTCGCCGACCTGGCCGGTTCGCTCCGTGGCAAGGTGGCCATTGCCAGCGCCAGGATGGCATACCAGATGTGGAAAGAAATCTTCGCCGGTGAGAGGTTCCAACGGCTCGCGGCCAGTAGCGCCCATCCTCAGCGGGTCTTGTGGGCGAGCACCAGCACCAAGAACCCCGCCTACAGTGACGTGAAGTACGTGGAAGCACTGATCGGCCCGCAAACGGTGAATACGCTCCCGTTGGAAACCCTCAGCGCCTACCGGGAGCACGGGAACCCGGCATCCCGGCTGGAAGAGGGGACAGCAGAGGCTCGTCACTGTTTGGAACGTCTGGCCAAGGTGGGAATCGATCTTGATGCTGTGACACAGCAGCTGGAAAATGAAGGGGTGGAAAAGTTCGTCAAACCATTTGATAGCCTGATGAAGACGCTGGAGCAGAAGCGCAGCGCTGCACAGGGATGATCATCTTTACAGCGCGGTTGGAGACGAAAATATGACGACAGAGATTACGACCCTGTTTATCGACATCGGCGGGGTTCTGCTCAGCAACGGCTGGGACCGGAAAGCTCGACGGCGGGCCACCGAAACCTTCCAGCTCGATCATGATGAGCTGGACGAGCGTCATCATCTCACTTTTGACACCTTTGAGGAGGGAAAGCTGTCGCTGGAAGAGTACCTGACCAGGGTGGTGTTCTATGACGAGCGCCCCTTTTCCCGTTAGGAATTCAGGACCTTCATGTTCGACCAGACCAGCCCGTTTCCGGAGATGATCGAACTCATCTGTCATCTCAAGACCCGTTACGGATTGAAGGTTGCTGTCGTCAACAACGAGGGACGCGAACTGAACGAACATCGGATTAAAACTTTCGGGCTCGGCACCTTTGTCGATTTTTTCATTTCATCATGTTTCGTCCATTTCCGCAAACCTGATGCGGACATGTTCCGTATTGCCCTGGACATCGCACAGGTAGCGCCGGAGCATGTAGTATACATCGAGGACCGGCCCATGTTTGTGGAAGTTGCTCGTAACCTGGGAATCCGCGGAATTGTCCATACCGGCTATGAAACAACAAAACAGGAACTGGCAAAATGGGGGCTATCGCTCTAATGAATTCTGGGGGTCATTGCTCTCGAAGGACAGACTTATTATGGCAGTGACAGGACGGGTACAAATCGCCGCCTCAATTCTTGCCGCCGATTTCAGCCGACTGGGTGAACAGGTGGAAGAAGCAATGAACGCTGGCATCAGGCATATCCATGTCGATGTCATGGATGGCCTGTTTGTCCCTAATTTGAGCATGGGAGCGCTTGCCGTGCAGGCCCTGCAACCGCTCCGAAGAAAATACGCGGCAGAGCTTCATGTCCATTTGATGATAGCCGATCCGGACCGGTATATTCCCGAGTTCGTGCGCGCCGGGGCAGATAGCATAATTGTCCATGTTGAAGCATGTACTCATCTGTTCCAGACGGTCCGCAGAATCGCTGCGCTTGGAGTTCGCCGGGGAGTTGCCGTTAATCCGGCAACTCCGCTGACAATGCTGGAGGAGATTTTGACTGAAGTTGACCTTGTCCTGATCATGTCCGTTGAACCTGGCTTCGGCGGGCAGGAGTTCATCCGGGCCAGTATTGACAAGATTGCGCGGCTGCACAGGCTGCTCGCCGACCGACATCTCGACCATGTTGACATAGCGGTGGACGGAGGTATCCTTCAATCAAACGCCGAAGTTGTTGTCCGGGCAGGTGCGCATATTCTGGTTGCCGGCTCGGCGATTTTCAACACGCAAGCTTCGGTCAGCGAAAACGTTCAGGCTCTTGCCACGGCGATTCACAGGGCATAGTTAATGCCCTTTTTGTACAACCCGAAATTACGCAATATTCAGCTCTAACCTGTTATTTAGTCACATTCAAAAAGGAGTCCGACATGAAAACTATTATTGTGCTTTCCGGATTTATCTTGCTCATTTATTCGGGGACCGTGTTTGCGGTCGATCAATCAATCTGCAGTTCCGGAGCAGAGATTACCTTTTATGCGCGGGGTGAATTGCGCTCCTGCACGCTAAAGTCAATCTATGAGCGAGGCGCCCTGAAGTGCAATGCCAGCAACGAGGTTCGCTTTTTTAAAACGGGCACACTACATTCGTGCACGCTATATGAAGCTTTCAGGGTTGGTGCCTTAACCTGTGGCGACTTGGGACCGATTGAATTACATCCATCAGGAACTCTACGCTCATGTACACTCAAAGAAGATGTAACAATAAAAGGGAAAAAATGCTTGGCGGATCAACCCGTTTTTATGTTTGAGAATGGTACGTTGAAATCATGCACCGAACAGTAGCAGCTGCACAATACTGAGCGTTGACTCCGCCAATATATTAGAGTGGCAATGTAACACATATGGGTCGTATTTGCCGTGACGGCCATCATGAAATACGGAGATCGGGACGCCAGACTTGAACCGGAATGATGAGTATCAGAGCTCAAATGAGAGGTTAACAGAACCATCTTGCCTATAAATGGTAATACATAACTACACGTACGCCCTCAATAGCTACTTGACAGAGGGACACTTCATGGGAGGTACCATGACTGTTTGCAAAGAAGGTCTTATATGTTTCACGCTGATAGCCATCTCGGGGGCGGTTCTGTCCGGCTATGGAGAGGCTGCAGACTGGGTACGTTTCTATGCGAATAGTCGGGGGGCGGCCTATTACTTCGACGGCAGCTCCCTTGTTTCACAGGGTAATGGGCACTTCCGTGTCTGGACAAAGGGGATGGAATTTGATCCTCGCGGTGACATCAAAAAAACCCGTCCATTACAGCTATTGCAAGTTGACTGCACGAACAAATCGTCGGTTATCCTGAATGAGTACATAAACGGTGCGCCACACCTCAGTCAGGGGAATCAAAAGCCTCCCTACTCCGCCATGCCAGAACCGGCGGTGCAGGCACTGTACACCTCGGTCTGCAGGTAATGTGGAGTAATGTATAATCTCAGGTGTTTAAGATTATGGTTTAACAAATCTACTTTGTAACAGGTCATACAGCACCGGCATAAACAACAGCACCATAGGTAATTGCACTATCAACCCGGAAATGATGGCAATTGCCAGCGGTTGTTGCATTTTGGCCCCCTGTCCCGAGGCTAATGCCAGCGGCAGAAGTGTCAGAATGGCCGCGAATGTTGTCATGGCAATGGGTCGCATACGGTTTTTGCCTGCTGTAATCAGGGCGCTTGTCCTGTCCGTGGTCGAGGCGATACTCTGAAATTCAGAAAAATAAAATATCGCAATTTCGGTTACGATACCTACTATCATTGTCATCCCCATCATAGCTGATATGTTCAACTCAATGCCGGTAATCCAAAGCCCGATAAATACCGCCGTTACTGACAACAGTGGCGTCGCCATGATTGCAAGCGCTATGCGAAACCGCTCGTAAAGGAAGAGCAGCAGGAGAAAGACCAGCGTTACTGCAGCGGCAAACACCGCCAGTAGACCCCGGAAAGCAATTTGCTGCTGTTTGTACAGGCCGCCCAATTCGTAGTAGACTCCCTGCGGCAGCATGTCGGGTTGAGTCATTAACTTCTTGACATCGCTGATAGCCGATCCCATATCACGTCCGCTGATACGTGCCGTAATTGCCACCATTCGTTTCAAATTGTCGCGATTGATTTGTGGTTGGCCATTTACCGTAATGATGGTTGCTACCCGTT
>JBBQCH010000085.1:0-14768 GCA_038318485.1 Geobacterales bacterium | reverse complement strand
GTTATCAAACTTGGCGGAAAAACCCTTTATGATATGCGTTTTCCTGCCGTCACCGTAGCTTCGGTACTTGGCTTGGCCTACGTGATGAATGCCTCCGGCATGACCAACTGTCTCGGTCTGGTCTTTACCAAAACCGGTCACATCTTCCCATTTCTCTCTCCATTCCTGGGGTGGCTTGGGGTGTTCCTGACCGGTTCGGATACATCCAGTAACGTCCTCTTCGGTGGATTACAGAAAGCCACTGCTGAACAGCTCGGTATCAACCCGATCCTGACTGCAGCAGCCAACACCAGCGGTGGTGTCATGGGCAAGATGATCTCGCCCCAATCTATTGCTGTCGCCACTGCCGCCTGCGGCATGGTCGGTGAGGAAGGAACCCTGTTCCGTTTTACATTGAAACATTCAATATTCCTGACGGTAATTGTCGGTGTTATTGTTTATCTGCAGGCCTACTACCTGCAGTGGATGATACCTTAGATAACAGGAGTGATTAGGTTCAAGATCAAGAATACAGTGGTATAGTGTGATTGGACCTTGACCCCCAACAAAGGAGCTAGCCATGCAAGCATCATTCATCAAAGAGCTACAAACCATAGTCGGCGAGCAATACACCCTTTCCGATCGTGAATCGCTGGCAGTCTACGGTTATGATTCCACACCGGAAATAGAAAGCCTGCCTGGTGCAGTGCTCCTGCCTGGCACATCCGAAGAAGTTGCCAGCATCATGAGGCTTTGCAATAACGCCGGAGTGACTGTGACACCACGCGGTTCCGGCACTAATTTGTCCGGCGGCTCCCTGTCTGCCGGAGGGTTAGTTGTACAGACCAGCCGACTGAACAGGATTATTGAAGTTGACGAGGAGAACCTGACCGCCATAGTTGAGCCGGGTGTTATTACCAGCACCCTGCATCGCGAAGTTGAATCGCGCGGCCTGTTTTACCCTCCTGATCCGGGCAGCATGAACATATCCACCATGGGAGGCAACGTGGCTGAAAACTCAGGCGGCTTGCGCGGCCTGAAATACGGTGTCACAGCCGACTACGTCATGGGCTTGGAAACAGTCCTGGCTGACGGTGAACTGCTACGAACAGGCGGCAAGGTTGTTAAGGATGTGGCCGGTTACAGCCTCAATCCTCTGCTGGTATCATCTGAAGGAACACTGGGTTTTTTCACCGGCATTACCGTAAAACTGATTCCCAAACCGCAGGGCAAGATCACGATGCTGGCGCACTTCCCTGTACTTCATGATGCTGCGCGGGCGGTCTCTTCTATTATTGCTGCCAAAGTAATTCCAGCTACACTGGAATTCCTCGACAAAGTTACTATCAAATGCGTAGAGGATTACGCCCATGTCGGGCTTCCACTGGATGTAGACGCCGTGCTGCTGATCGAAGTCGATGGCCACCCGGTGGTGATTGCCGAGGAAGCCGCAGCAGTTGCCGAAATTTGTAAAAAGCATCGCTGCTCCTTCTTCCAGACCGCCCAGAATCCTGCTGAAGCTCTCAAACTGACCGAGGCCCGCCGTACAGCACTCTCTGCTCTGGCCCGGCTCAAGCCGACCACGATCCTTGAGGACGCCACCGTACCACGCAGCTGCATTGCCGCCATGCTGCAGATCATCCAGGCATCTGCCAAGAAGTTCAACGTCACAATCGGAACCTTCGGACACGCCGGCGACGGCAACCTCCACCCGACCTGCCTGACCGACGAACGGGACAAGGATGAAATAGCCCGCGCCCACGCGGCCTTTGCCGAGATATTTGATGCCGCCATTTCGATGGGCGGCACGATTACCGGTGAGCACGGCGTGGGATTGGCCAAGAAGAAGTATCTGCCAAGGCTGGTTGGGGAATCGGGAATCAGAGTCATGCGCGGCATCAAGCAGGCCTTTGATCCGAAGGGGATTTTGAATCCAGGGAAGATTTTCTAAATAATTGCCACGGAGGACACAGAGGTCACTGAGTAATTCAAGAAGGGGTAATAATTCATATTAGATTTACAGTTTTTTGTTGATCAAGCTAAAGTCACTCAAGTTCCAAAAAATTATGGTTTACTTTTTGAGGTTTAACTCTGTGCTCTCTGTGTCCTCTGTGGCAAATGAGGTTTTTATGGACTACGTCAAACTTATCAACTGTATGCGTTGCGGGATGTGTCTTCCGGCCTGCCCTACCTATAAGGAAACATTTCTCGAAACCGCCTCTCCCCGCGGCAGGGTGGCCCTGATCCGCAAACTCCAGGAAGGCGATCTGGACCAGTCCGAGCGGTTGCTGGAATACCTGTCGCTCTGTCTGGACTGCCAGGCCTGCGCTTCGGCCTGCCCCTGCGGTGTCAATGCCGGCGAACTTGTGGCGGAATTCACCTGTGAACGAAAAGCGGATACCGGCCTGGGTTACATGGAGGATCTGATCTTGCGCAAACTGGTACCTCACCCCGATCGCCTGGAGACGTCCATGGTTCCGATGCGCATGTACCAGCGTACCGGTTTGCAGAAACTGGTCAGGAAGCTAGGTATTTTAAAGATGTTCCCGAAACCTTTGGAGCGGATGGAAGGTCTTCTGCCTGCCCTGCCCGACCGACCATTGCGCCAGGAGATTCAGGAAGTGACACCGGCGATCGGCAAAGAGCGAGGAACTGTCGGCTTCTTTCTAGGCTGCGTCATGAGCCTGATCTTCTCCGATGCCAGCCGTGCCACAATCAAGCTGCTCTCTTCACTCGGCTACAAGGTCATTACTCCCAAAAACCAGGTCTGCTGCGGAGCGCCCAACATGCTGGGCGGCGACCTGGCCGGGCTGAAAGAGGCTGCCCACACTAACATCGATATCTTTGCCGGTTACGATGTTGATTTTATCGTGACAGATTGCGGCGGATGCGGAGCTGAACTTAAAAAGTACAACCATCATCTGGAAGATTATGAAGCTGCAAAAATATTCAGTTCAAAGATAAGGGACATATCCCAGGTTCTGGCGCTGCATGCCGAGGAACTTCAATCCATGCTCAAACCTGTAACTATAAAAGCAACCTACCACGACCCCTGCCACATTGCGCATTGCCAAGGCATCCGCAAAGAACCGCGCGAACTACTTAAACTGGTACCCGGACTGGATTACAAGGAACTGGAAGCTGCCGATGCCTGCTGCGGCAGTGCCGGAACTTACAATATTGAAAAGCCGGAGATGGCCGACCGAATTTTGAAACGGAAGCTTGATACAATCGCTGCTACTGGAGCCGAAGTATTGATAACCAGCAATCCCGGCTGCCTGCTTCAGCTGAAGAAAGGCCTGGCGGATAATCTGCCGCAAGTCAGGATCATGCACCTGACCGAAATTCTATCGAAAAGCATGGATGCGTGACTGGTGGTTGCAAACCTGCTGAGTATATAGTAGAAAAAGGGGTAGTCTTTACAGACACTCCTTTTTGATTGGAATCGCATGAAATTTCAGCCCATAAAACCGAAGAAAGTTTCCACCCAGATTGCAGACCAGATCCGCTCTTCAATTCTATCCGGTGAATTCTCGCCCGGAGACAAACTGCCTCCAGAACGGGAACTGGCCGAGATGTTCGGTGTGTCACGCCCCTCTGTTCGCGAAGCGCTTAATGCGCTGTCCTCTGCCGGACTGGTAATGTCCTACCAGGGGGGCGGCACAGTTGTGATGTCACTGGTGGAAAACAGCTCAACCAGCCCGCTCAGTGAATTGATTCGCGTCCAGCAGGATCGGGCGCTGGATGTGATCGAAGTGCGTAAATGCATGGAATCCTGGACCGCTTACTACGCAGCCCAGCGAGCACTGCCAGAGGACCTGAGACGAATGGAAGAGATTGTGGTTGCTATGAAGCGCAACCTGAACGGACTGCAGCCATCCGAGGATCTGGATGCAAACCTGCATATCATCATTGCACGTGCTACCCACAACATCGTCTGGCTGCACCTGATGCAAAGCCTGTTTGATGCGATGAAAGAATTCCAGCAGGGTGTCTGGCGTGCTGTTTATCTGACCAGCGAAGATCATCATCTGCTGTACCAGCATCACTTGGCCATCTTTGAATCGATCAGAAACAAGGATGCCGAAGCAGCCCGCCAGGCTATGATGGCGCACCTGACCTTTGCCGAACAGCGCAGTACAGCCTACGTTTCCAAAAATCTTTCCTGATTTCAACAGTATATTTCAAAGGACAGTAAATGCAGATTGTTACAACAACCATTCCCGATATCCTGATTATTGAGCCGAAAGTTTTCGGTGATGAACGCGGTTTCTTTTTTGAAAGTTTCAATCAGCGCACCTGGCAGGCTCTGACCGGGCTGGACTCGCAGTTTGTGCAGCACAACCACTCCCGTTCGGCAGGGGGTGTTTTGCGCGGCCTGCATTACCAGATTCAGAATCCGCAGGGAAAGCTGGTGCGGGTTGTAGCCGGCGAGGTTTTCGATGTTGCGGTGGATATCAGAAAAAGTTCCCCCACTTTTGGACAGTGGTTCGGCACGCTTCTTTCGGCCGAAAACAAGCGCCTGATGTGGGTGCCTCCCGGTTTTGCCCATGGATTCTGCGTTACCTCCGAAGTAGCGGAATTTCTTTATCTGACCACCGACTACTGGGCTCCGGAACATGAGCGCTGCATCGCCTGGAATGATCCTGACCTGAATATCACCTGGCCGCTGGCGGCCGATCCGAATGTATCGGCCAAAGACCGCGAAGGCTCTGCATTAAAGGACGCCGACCTGTTTCCATGATCCGTTCCAACGCCCGCTGGCTATCCCTGCTCTGCTGCTGTCAGCTGTTCATCATGCTGGTTTTCATCAACTATTCCGCCATACTCCCCATTCTCCGACAGGAATGGGACATGAACAATACCCAGGCCGGCATGATCTTCTCGGTATATCAACTGGGATACATCGCCTCCGGTGTCCTTTTAAGCACCCTTACCGACCGCATCAACACCAAGCACATTTTTATTGCGGCCGCTTTCTGTTCTGCCGCCGGCAATCTTTTATTTGCACTGTATGCCAATGATTTTGCAAGCGGCATGCTGTTCCGGGCTTTAACCGGAATCGGCATGGGCGGAACCTACATGCCCGGCCTGAAGCTGGTGGCAGAACGTTTCGATCCGGGCAGTCGCGGCAAGGCAATCGGAATTTATGTTGGCTCACTGGTACTGGGTGGTTCTCTTTCTCTGGCTGTAACCGGATGGCTGACGGGGCTGTACGGATGGCGGTTTGCTTTTGTTGCCTGTTCGGTCGGAGTGGTGTGCGGGGCTCTACTTTCTTTTCCTCTCTTCAGTGGATACATGCCTTCGCAACGAATTAACAGCGAAGCCGGATATTCCGGTGAAGTCATCAGAAACCGCCCGGCCCTGTTGATGATTCTGGGATATGCCGCCCATATGTGGGAGATGTACGGCATGCGCAGCTGGCTTGCTCCGTTCTTCTCGGCGGGTTTGATCGGGTGGGGTGTTGAAGCAACCGCCGCAACCGGCTTTTCATCAACTATCGCAGCGGTACTGATCGGAATCGGAGCCTTTTCGACCGCCATCACCGGCACACTTTCGGACCGTTTCGGGCGCACCGCCACAATCACGCTGGTCATGTTTTCCAGCGCTGCACTTTCATTTACTTTCGGTTGGCTGATAAATACCAATCTATGGCTGACCCTGCTGGTTGGAACCGCCTACGGTTATTTGATTGTGGCTGAATCGCCGGTGTTTTCGACCGGGCTGACCGAACTGGTCGCTCCCGGTTATCTGGGTGCCGCCATGGGGCTGCAATCGCTTATCGGTTACTCCATGGGCATGATTTCACCCACCGTATTCGGCTGGGCTCTGGACAGATTCCAGGGTTGGGAACCTCTTCCAGGTATCAAAGGAGAATGGGGTATCGCCTTTGCTGCAATCGGCGTCGGTGGACTTTTGGGACCACTGTTCATGTGGAGGCTGAGAAGATCGCCTGAAAGTATTAAAATGGCGAATGGTAAACGCTAGAAAAAGAACTCATATTTTCAGTACATTCACAATTTATCTGGGTTTCAAAAGCTTTTATAATAATGTTTGCATGCTTATTGCTTTAGTTTAGCCATGAGAGATTATTTTTTATTGCAGTTTAAGCAAATAAGCAAGGGGAAGTTGCAAAATCAAGCGGTTGAAGTTAATCGGCGATAAAGCAAAGAGCAGGCCAGCATCAACAAATTAATCACTACAACAGTAGCACTGGTGGGGAGGTTGCTGGCAAAAGAAACAAATATACCCGCCACAACCGACACGCCGCCCTGCAACGCTGCCAATGCCACGCATGCCCTGAAACCACGGGCTATCTGCAGTGCCGAAACAGCCGGTAATATCAGCAGCGAAGAGATCAGCATGATACCGACCAGTTTCATGGCGAGAACCACCGAAAGAGCAGTAAGCATCACCAGAACGGAATTGATCAGATTTGTGCGGATGCCGGAAACACGTGCAAGTTCCTCGTTGAATGTAACAGCCAGCAGATCATTGAAGAAAAGGTACAGCAGAATCATCACGACACAGAATAGTCCGACCGCGATGTACGTCTCTTCCACACTTATGGAAAGGATATTTCCGAACAGATAACTGAGCAGATCGACATTATAACCTCCCCCGACACTTGCCAGAATAATACCTGCGGAAATACCCAGGGAGGAAACGATTCCGATGGCGGCATCTCCGCTCAAACGCCCCTTTTCAGTCAGCTTGAGTATACCGAGAGACCCCAGAATAACTATCGGCATTGAAACCAGCAGTGACATGGCGGAGTCAAGTTTGAAAGCTAGTGCTATGGCGGTGCTGCCGAAGGTTATGTGCGACAGTCCGTCACCGATCAGAGACAGTCTGCGCAACACAAGGAAGACCCCAAGTACCGAGCAGAGCAGGGAAATTAGCGTGCCGGCCAGAAGAGCGCGTTGTATAAAACCGTATGACAGAATTTCAATCAGGTTCATGGCATCAGTGTCGGTGGCACATCAAGTGCTGGGAATGTTCGCCAAAGAGGGATGACATTTCAGGTGAGTGGCAGAATTCTTCAAAACTACCGAAGAAAAGTACTTTTTTATCCAGATAAAGCATCTTCGAGGCATGCTGTCCAATTGCTCCGCTGTCATGCGTAACCAGCAGGACCGTAACTCCCCGCGTCCGATTGATATTGCCAATCATTGTATAAAACCTTTCTCGGGTCTCCGGATCAAGCGCAGCAGTAGGTTCATCCAGAATCAGCAACTCAGGATCGTTTACAATCGCACGCGCCAGCAAAACACGTTGAAGCTGACCTCCAGAAAGTTCTCCTATCAGTTTATGTCTAAGTTCGTATATACCCGGTTCTTCGAGTGTTTCATCAATTTTCAATCTGTCGTTAAGGTTTAACCTCTTTGGAAAACGCTTAAGAGACAACAAGCCAAGACCGACCGTTTCATGTACTGTCGCAGGGAAAACCGGATTAACCATATGCAGACTTTGCGGCAGGTAACCAACCCGTCGCCAGTCTTTGAATTCGGCCAGAGAACTGCCGAAAAGTGACGCGCCGCCACCACAGATATCAACCAGACCCAACAGAGCCTTTACCAGAGTGCTCTTTCCGGAACCGTTCGGTCCGACGATTCCGACATAATCTCCACGACACACCTGAATATTGATATCTTCAAGCACCCTGCCCTCTCGATAGCAGCAAGTTAATTGTTCGGTTCTGACTATTTCGGGCTGCATCCGAGACCTTTCTGCAAGCGTTCCAGATTACGTTCCATCAAATCAAAGAAAGTGACTCCGCGGGTCAAATCATCACGGGATAGGTTGTGTGCTCCATGCAGCATCAGTACACCGACTTCAGCTTCTTTAGCCAGTGTTTCAGTCAGGCGGGGCGAAAGAAGCTCCTCAGCGAACAGATATTTGGCACCGGAAGATCTGATTTCTTTTACAAGCTTGACCATCTGTGAAGCCGATGGTTCTGCATCGGAAGACACTCCGCTCAAAGCGTAATAATCCAGGTTATAGCGTTTGGCCAGATAACCAAATGTGTAATGACCGCCGTGCAGCAGTTTCCTTGTAACGCATGAGGAGAGCCCGTTTTTGTAGCGCTGATCAAGATCGGCTAGCCGTACTTTCAGTTTTTCCGCATTTTTTCGATACAAATCGGCATTAACTGCATTCGAAGTGACGAATCCTTCCAGGATCGAATCGACCATCAGGGAAGCATTTTTAAAATCAAGCCAGATATGTGGGTCCATGCCTTTGTGATCATGCATTCCTCTACCTATCGCTTCATGATGATCTTCATCCTCGGAAATAACCGAGGCGTAATGGACGAGACGACCTGCATCGATAATCCGCAATGATTTGCTTTCAATCCCTTTGGCAACCTTTTCCGCCCATGGCTCCATGTAAGGATTGGTATAAATAAACAATCCGGCCTGACTGATTCGGACCATATCATCCGGCCTGGGCTCAAAGGTATGCGGTTCTACGCCAGGCGGTAGCAGCATCGTAACCTGAGCCTTATCACCACCAATCGTACGGGCAAAATCATACAGAGGAAACAGTGTCGTGACGACCAGTAAGTCACCCGGTGGTTTCTGTTCCTGCCTATGGCAACCAAAAACAGCAAGAAACAACAACAACGTTAAAAGAACAGATTTTTTTCGCAAAGGGTTCCTCTCTGATTTGCCTTTACCTGCTTATCCATCATAGCGCCATTTGAAACTGACCGCTTTACAACCCGGCATAACCCTCCTGAAAAAATTAAGCCCGTTTTCAGTTATGGCTGTTCCACTGCATGTCAACCATTTCAGGCTTGCAATCAGTGCCAGATTCAAGAGTCCCTGATCACCCATGGCAGTATGATAAATCGAAATTCGTTGTAATGCCTTGAGTGGTCTCAATTGGGCCAATCCCTGATCACTGATACCGGTATCTGAAATATACAGTTCCTGCAAGCCGGTCAAATGCGTCAGATTCGGTAAAATACTATCATCGACATTGTAGAGAAAAAGAGACTGCAGGTCATTTGGTTGAAGATTGGACAAAAAGCAGACGTCTGTACCACTACCGCCTTTCACGTCAAGTCGCAGTGACTTATTCAGAAAAATTTCTTTGGCTCCACGGGCATCTCCCAGTCGCTGCCAATCGCGATAATCAAACGAGTCACTTTTTCTGATAAAAAGTGTTCCGCACGATTGGTCAGACGGAAAAAGTACGATGCGGGTCTCAAAAGGAACACCAACCATTCCTGAATCCGAACCACACTCGCCCCTCAGTGTCAACAACCGCCTTTGGATGCGGGCGATGTCCATATCAACCTTGGCCGACATTTCCGCCATCAAATCGACGTCATCGGCCAGAGACTCATACACTTTAAGCTTGAAAATATAAATATCGGTCTGCTTCAGCTCTTCAGTCTGGCGAATCATGGCATGAATATTCTGCTCAACCAATGCAATCTGACGAATCACTCTCACAAGTTCAATTGCAATATCAAGATCGGTGCTGTAGACCGGAGCCTGTTCCCACTCGCCCAGAAGATCAGACAAAACCTGGCGATTGCCGGATTGATAGGCTTCATTGGCCAGAGTCATTAGCTTCTGTCTTTGCCTGCGATCATTCTCATCGGAGGCAAGATCCGGGTGAACAGCTTTGGCCACACCCCGATACAGTGACTTGAGACTTAGATCAGCGGTATCGCGGGTACTTTCTTCATCATCGAGCAGATCGGTTGTATGATGAAAATGGAATGAAAACGGCTCCTGTTTCCTTGACTCCGATGAACTTGCAATTTCTTCTTCGCCAAGCAGCCCCTTCAGTTGCCATTCAAGATCTTTCAGAAATTCGATCCGCGTACCGAGGATTTCTTCGTAAACCTGTTCAAATACCCTGATTTCCAACTTGAGGTTATTAAATGACTGCTCACGTCGCTGAAGATCAGCCTTTGACACCGCCAGCTTTTTATACTTCTGCTCAAGCTCAATCTCTTCCGGAGTTTTCAGACAATTCTTGAACGGCGTCATACTGTTCGTCCGGATTGGATCAGTTCGCGTACTTCTCTGGCAAGCGGAAGGGTGATGCGCCGTTTCTCGGCCATAGAGTAACGGTACAGCTGATTAAAACTCTCAATCAGGGCACCGACTTCGCGGCTGGTAGTCGCCAGGATATAATCGACAACATCATCCGGAACCCGGATTTGACGATCGTCGGCCACCTTTTTAAGGATCATGCAACGCGAATGATCATCGGACGTGTCAAGACGCGCTACCAGTCCCCACAATAGCCGTGAGGTCAGATGTTCGTCCAAGTTGGTCAGTTCGCGCGGCGGGTACAGACCGGCCATGGCAATAGTTCGTCCCGAAGTATGGAACTCATTGAAAAGTTGCCACAATGTACCGCGCAGACTGGAATCATCCGGCATGGCATGCAGGTCGTCCAACACCAGTCCGCGTGCGCTGCAGAACAACGCAATAATTTTATCCGGATCGACTTCTTCACGAAGTGAGATATATGGGATATCGCCGACCGCAATAGATTTCAGCAGATGGGTTTTCCCGGAACCGGAAGGACCATGCAGATAAAGCAGATTCTCTGAATCGGCAGGATCGGCAATCCGCAACGCAAAACGCAGGGCGGCGGCGTTCCCCTCGCAGGGAACAAAACTTTCAAAACTGAAGGACGGGGTTATGGGAAAGTCGAAAAATTGCTGCATGGCTAGAACAGGGTCGCCTGAAGTGATTCCGGGGCGATACGGTTAAAATGCAGGTAGGCCGCTCGCGTTGCAACCCGACCGCGAGGCGTGCGATTTATAAAGCCATTCTGGATCAAGAAAGGCTCGTAAACATCCTCGATCGTATCGCTCTCTTCGCTGATGGCAGCCGCAATGGTGTCCAGTCCGACCGGGCCACCGCCGAATTTGTCGATGATAGTCAAGAGAATCATACGGTCCATCTGATCGAAACCCATCTCGTCAATTTCAAGCAGTTTCAATGTTTCCTGTACCACATGGCAGGTAATTATACCGTCGGCCCTGACCTGGGCATAGTCACGCACTCTACGTAAAAGACGGTTGGCTATCCGTGGGGTTCCACGACTACGACGGGCAAGTTCAGCTGCGCCCAGAGGGTCGATCTCCATCCCGAGAATACGGGACGAACGGCAGATAATCGTGGCCAGTTCCTCATCAGTGTAGAACTCAAGGCGGGAGATGACACCGAAGCGGTCACGCAGCGGCGAGGAGAGCAGACCGGCTCTGGTTGTAGCCCCCACCAGCGTAAAACGCGGCAGATCAAGCTTGATCGAACGGGCGCTGGGACCCTGCCCGATAATGATATCCAGCTGATAATCTTCCATGGCCGGGTAAAGAATTTCCTCCACCACATGGGAAAGACGGTGGATTTCATCAATAAACAGCACATCATGAGGTTCCAGATTGGTCAGGATAGCAGCCAGGTCGCCGGGTCGTTCGATGACCGGACCGGAGGTGGACTTGATATTGACCCCCATCTCGCAGGCCACGATATTGGCCAGGGTGGTCTTACCCAGGCCGGGCGGACCATACAAAAGAACATGGTCAAGCGCCTCTTCCCTACCCTTGGCGGCATCGATGAACAGACGAAGGTTCCCCTTGATCTTCTCTTGACCGATATAGTCGTCCAGGGCACGTGGACGCAGGGTTGAGTCGTATTGTTGATCGTCGTCACGTTTTTCAGGGGTAATGGTGCGGGCTTGCATTACTGCTCCGGTGGTAAAATTCTGGACTGTTCACGATCTGTGACTATGCCCCAATTCGGCCGGATTGTCAAAGTCTTGTAGGAAGGGTAAATGGATGTTCAACCGGCACATTAATTAACAAAAAATTCATGCATATGAAGGAAAAAATCCTTAAATGGCGATTTAAACACCGAACACAGCGATGAGCAACGATAAAATTTAACATATGGAGGAAGATTTGCTCCTCTTTTTAGGGGAAGAGTTGTATTTACCGTGACATTCCGAGCACAAGATTCGTCCATTTTGCAACGGTAGAAATTGTCTATTTGGAAAATTCTTTGGTTTGACCGGTAAGAACGTGTGCAATAAAGGTAAGAAGCCTGCAATCTCCTTTGACATTTATATTACGCCATACTATAGTTGAGCTTAATTAGTCTAATTACATAATATGGACTTCAAGTCATCTCTTAGGAAGATAAAAGTTCTGGGCATTAATTATCTGGAATTGCTCTTTAACAGTTTTATAAATAGAGCCGTTGTAATTTTGTCAGTGTCAAATCTATACAGGATTACATTATCAGGGGGACAGGACAATGAAACTAAACGATATCACCAGGGGCACGGGACTTGAAACACATGGAATTACCAATGCCAACCTTATTTACTGGACACCGCCGACATCGGTACTCTACGAGTATATTGTAAAACGAAGCGAAGGCCTGATTTCCCATTTGGGAGCTGTTGCAGTTAAAACCGGACACTATACCGGACGGGCTGCCAACGAAAAGTTCATCGTCGACGAACCAACCTGCCACGACAATGTAGCCTGGGGCAAGGTCAATCGACCATTCGAAACGGCAAAGTTTGATGAACTCTACAAGCGGATGTGCGCTTATATGCAGGGCCGCGACCTGTTCGTGCAGGACTGCTTTGCCGGCGCCGACAAGGATCACCGCCTGCCGATCCGGGTCATTACCGAAAAAGCGTGGCATTCACTCTTTGCCCGCAACATGTTCGTCCAGGCAACTCAGGAGGAACTGGAAAACCACTTTCCCCAATTCACCCTCATCAACCTGCCAAGTTTCCACGCCATCCCTTCCATGGACGGCACCAACTCCGAAGCTTTCATCATCATCAATTTTGACCGCAAAATGATTATCACCGGCGGCACCAGCTATGCCGGAGAAATCAAGAAAGCGATCTTTACCATACTCAACTATCTCCTGCCGGTAGAAAAAAAGATCATGACCATGCACTGTTCCGCCAATGTGGGGCCTAAGGGTGATACCGCCATCTTCTTCGGCCTTTCCGGAACCGGCAAAACGACCCTCTCCGCTGATCCCAATCGTTCCCTGATCGGCGATGACGAGCATGGCTGGGATGACAAAGGGGTCTTCAACTTCGAGGGCGGTTGCTATGCCAAGATCATCAATCTCTCCAAAGAAGCCGAGCCGGAGATCTATGAAACAACCCGCCGCTTCGGTACCGTTCTGGAAAACGTGGCTATTGATACACATACCCGCCGGGTCGACCTGGATGATGACTCCTTTACCGAAAATACCCGGGCATCCTACCCGCTTACCCACATCCCCAATATCGTCGTAAGCGGCTGTAGCGGTCACCCCGCCAATATAATTATGCTCACTTGCGATGCCTTCGGAGTATTGCCTCCGATAGCCCGCCTGACGCCTGAACAGGCCATGTTTCACTTCCTCTCCGGCTATACCGCCAAGGTAGCCGGAACAGAAGCCGGTATAACCGAACCGTCGGCGACCTTTTCAACCTGTTTTGGAAGCCCGTTCATGCCGCTGAATCCGACTGTGTATGGTGAACTGCTGCGCAGCAAGATCGGCAAGTACAAGGTAACTTGCTGGCTGGTGAATACCGGCTGGAGCGGGGGTTCCTATGGAGTCGGCTCCCGCATGAAAATTGCGTATTCGCGAGCTCTGGTAAATTCCGCCTTGAACGGCACTCTGAATTCCGGAGCGTTTGAAAAGGACGCCTTCTTCGGACTGGATATCCCCACAAACTGCGCCGGAGTACCCGCCGAGGTACTTAACCCACGCAACACCTGGGTTGACAAGAAAATGTATGATGAAACGGCAACCAGACTGTTGAAAATGTTCAAGGAAAATTTCCAGAAGTACGAGCCGAGCGTCACTGCTGATGTAGCGAATGTCACGTAAATGAAGCTGAAGAACAACCATTGAAACAAACTTCGGTTAGAGTAGAGAGTTCTGCTCTCCCAATCAGCCTGTCCCCAAATAGCTCCCACGGAAAATCAAAGCAAAACGGGAAACCGCTGAAAAAGCAGGTTCCCGTTTTGATACTTTGACGCTGTTTTTCATCATGTAAGAACATTTCTAATTTATTAAAACTGAGGAATGACCTAATATGATTACTGTATTTTGTCTTTTTTGTCTTCTGTTTAAAACTTCACATTCCTGTTGTTAATAAGAACAACATTACTTTGGCTCGGGAGCAGGGTCCGGGTCCGGGTCCGGTTCCGGAGCAGGTGCAGGCGAAGGTTCTGGGGCCGGTTCGGTTTCGATTCCCGGCTGGGGTGCAGGTGCAGGTTCTTCTTCAGATAAAATCAACTGTTTTACTAGCTTTGAGCTAATCTGTCCTGTTCCTTGCGCCGCCAAAACAACCGAACAAAATGACAATACTAAAGCCGCTGACAAGAGAGTTGATATGACTTTTTTCATACAGTTACCCCCAATTAATTTAACTTCTGTTTGAAGTCTAAAGTTTACGTTTTTCAAATACAATACTTATTTTTAATAATTATTTGCTTATATATACATTTTGCTTAATACAAATTTTTTTAAAGTAGCCAATTGTCACAACCCCGCATCGGTCGCGCGTTTGTAGGAAAAGCGTGCCTGGACAATTCCATGATCGCCTACACCATCTTCTTCCTTGTAGTCCTCCGATTTGAATCAATCTAATGGGGTAGGTAGTTAACTCCTCCTGATGTATAATCGTCGTATCCAACCAACTTACTGGAGGGATTATGGCGAGCGAAAGTAGGAGTTTTCCTGATACCCACCGGAAATTTGTTTTGCAGTTTTATGATGATGTGCCAT
>JBBQCH010000084.1:0-14821 GCA_038318485.1 Geobacterales bacterium | reverse complement strand
CTTGTCGGATTCAGCAAGGCCTAGTTCAAGCTTGTCGATGCTGCCCGCCTTACAACAGACGCTGAGCGGTTCAAAACCCTGTGCGGAAAGAATTTTAGCCAGCCTTTCAGACTCATCAAGCAGTCCGATGCAGGTTGCAATGCCAATCCTGGCGTAACCCATCAGTTTTGCAAAAGCGATTGTATCCTCAACCCGTGTCCAGCGGGCATTAACGGCATCGCTACCCGGCACCGGTTGGTAGCAGAGCCCTTCAACTCGTGCCGCCACAAAGGCAATCCGCGCATCTTCACTGTCTCCGTGATACTCATTAAACGTTTCCTGAACGACGTCAGCAAATTGGTCTGAAGGGCAGTTTGCTGGTTTAGGTGGCGCCTGGGCTGGATCGCCACTCCAGCAATTTGTGGTGCCGCGATTTTGCCATACTGAGCTGCACTTAGAACAGGTCACTGATGCATGGTCTGACATTGGAACTCCTCCGATAAGTGGTAAAAGTTAAGCAGACAGGAAAGTTGGCAACTGTTTTTATTCTTAATCAGTCTCAGCGATCATCGTATTGAAAAGCCTTTCAACCTCTATACTAATCTCGTCATACTCGTCTGACAAACCAGAGAGAAAAGGTTCCAGACCTGCCACAAGCGGCTCTTTTGAAAGCTGCTTTAGAATATTCCAGGAGTTTTCCTCTGACTTGCCTGGAATACTGGCCTGTGCCACACCGCTGGCAGTAACGTGCGAAAGACAGAAAAAATCAGCCAAAGAGATAATCGCGGTCAGCAATGGATCTTCGGTGGCCAGTTCGGATGAATGGTGATAGGAGATCACATCAGAGTATGAGGGTGGAAAACTCCAGCGTTGCGCAAGACAAAGGCCGATTTCACTGTGGGTGGTACCGAAAAATTCATATTCAGCTTCGTGGGTAGTATAACTGGTGTTGCTGATGCCGTTCAGCATTCGACCGTACTCTTCTTTGCAGTAATGCCCTAGAAAGACTTTGCCTATGTCGTGAATAATACCGACCAGATAGGCTTTTTCAACGTCTTCGTACCCGATCATTGTAGCAATTCGACGGGAGATGGCTCCGACACTAAACGAATGTTTCCAGAACACGCTAATATCGAATGGTTGTTTTTTACCTTTGAAACCATCTATGAAATAACTTGTAAGAATCATCTCCCGAACGCTTCTGAACCCCAGACACAACAAAGCCCGCTTGACTGATGTAATTTGACTTGCCGAACGATAAAGCGGTGAATTTACGACACGAATCACCCTGGCCGCCAAAACCTGATCCGAAAGAATCAGATCAGCAATATCGTCCGGATCAGCTTCACCATTATCAAGTAGTGCTATAACGCTTGATACTATGGCAGGTATCGTTGGAAGATCGCTGATATCCTTGAACATCTTTCGAGCATTAATCATCATTGAAACTTTATCCACTGCAAATTCCTTTCATCAATACGTTTTCAACATAGCAAGAAACTCTTCCTCGTCCAGCACGGCAATACCCAGTTCGCGAGCTTTTATCAGTTTGCTGCCGGCCTCTTCTCCAGCAACCACATATCCGGTTTTCTTTGAAACAGAACCTACCACATTTCCACCTTCATCCTCCACCAGTTTTCTGGCGTAATCACGATTGAAACGAGTCAAGGTACCGGTGAAGACAAAACTTTTTCCGCTCAATTTTCCACCAACTTTTTTGGAGGTAATTGCCGGTCTCACCCCTGCATCAAGTATTCTACGAATTATGCGTAAGTTTTCATTATTGTCAAAAAAGGTACAAACACTCTGGGCAACGGTTTCACCGATATCTCTGATGCTTGTAAGCTCTGTCATGGTCGCATTTTCCAGATTTTCGAGACTTCCGAAGGACTGAGCCAGCGCTTTGGCGGTACGTTCTCCAACGTGACGAATACCAAGCCCAAATATAAGTCTATAAAACTCTCTGGACTTGCTGGCCTCGATTGCTTTCAGAAGGTTTGAAGCAAGCTTTTCACCCATGCGTTCAAAGCTCATGAAATCATTTTTGGTCAAATAATAGATATCTGATACATTATGTACAAGACCGAGCGTCAGGAGTTGTTCCACGATTTTATCACCTAAGCCTTCTATGTCCATTGCAGAACGGGAAGCAAAATGCTTGATGGACTCGCGTATTTGCGGCGGACAGGAGAGTCCCATACAACGCAAGGCCACCTCGTCTACAATACGGACAACCTCCGAACCACATTCAGGACATTTATGTGGAGGCGGCAAAACCCTCTCGCTACCGGTCCGTTGCCCTTCAATCACTCTGACTACGGCTGGAATAACATCACCGGCCCGTTCCACAATCACCTTATCTCCGATACGAATGTCCTTGGCTCCAATTTCATCCCAATTATGCAAAGTAGCCCTGGAAACTGTCACGCCTGAGATTTCAACCGGCCGGAGCAGTGCAACCGGAGTCACGACCCCGGTTCTACCAACCGAAAGCAGAATATCTTCCAGCACGGTCTCGGCTTGACGCGGCGGAAACTTGCAAGCGACGGCCCAAACCGGAGAACGGCTCTTATCACCAAGCTCCCGTTGCAATGCATAAGAATCTACCTTGACAACCGTACCATCTATTTCATAAGGGAGTGAATCTCGTTGCGCCTGCATTTCCTGGTAATAGGTTATTGCACTTTCAATACCAGCCACACGCCGGATCAGCGGATTAACCGGCAGCCCCCACATTGCTATCGTATCTAGAAAATCATGCTGTGACAAAAAAGTTGCACCTTCGATATGGCCGGGAGCATAGCAGAAAACCTCAAGGGGGCGGCGTGCTGTTATTCGCGGATCAAGCTGTCTCAATGATCCGGCCGCAGCATTGCGCGGGTTTGCAAAGGGAGGCTCCCCATTTTCCTCCTTATCAAGGTTTATCTTCTGGAACGCCGCCAGCGACAGATATACCTCACCACGCACTTCCAGCAAAGAGGGAATGTTAACTCCACTTAAACGCAAAGGCAGACAACGCAGAGTGCGGATATTTTCAGTAACATCTTCACCGGTCTGGCCGTCACCGCGGGTCGATGCGCTCACAAACACACCGTTTTCATACACCAGTTCCACCGCAAGACCATCCATCTTGGGCTCGCACATGTAATCGACGAATTCAACATCCGACAGACCCAGTAGTTTTTTTATTCGAGTATCAAGCTTCGTACGGATTTCATGTTCGTTGCCGGCATTTTCGAGCGAGAGCATTGGCAGGCGGTGCTGTATGGTTCTGAATTTATCTACCGGCGGGCTGCCCACAAGCTGTGTAGGGGATTCGGGGATTACCAGAGAAGGATAGCGTTTTTCAAGCTCAGCCAGTTCACGAAAAAGAGAGTCGTAGTCGGCATCACTGATCTCAGGCAGGTCAGATTGGTAATAGCGTTGATTGTGGTGGTTTATCAAACGCCGGAGTTCCTCAGCCCTTTTTTCTGCATGCTGCACCGGTTCAATAGAATCAATAAACGACAGTTGCATCGGTATCCTCACGTGATTGATTGACTTCGCGGCAGGGTACAGTATTATGGATTCAATTTCAATCTTGATGGAGACGGTTCCAATTATGGAGCAAACGCAACTAAATGCGCTTTACAGCTGGTTTGACAGCTATGTTGAACCATATCTCGACACCGACCAGGAAGGCGCGGGAAACATACAGCTCAAAATCGTCCACACCCGCAAGGTATGCCAGGCAATGGAACTCCTATGTGCTGGAGAAGCACTTTCTCAGCTGGATACCCGCATCGCCGCTGCCACGGCACTGCTGCACGATGTAGGTCGTTTTCCGCAGTACCGGCGTTGGCGGACTTTTCGTGACAGCGACTCGGACAATCATGCACGCCTGGCAATTGAAGTTATCCGCGCAGAGCGGTTGCTGGCCGGACTGCCTCCGAATGAGCAGTTATTTATTGAAGAAGCGGTCCGTTTCCATAATCTTTTGGACACACCGGACCAGATCCAGTCACCATCTCCGCTGTTTATCAACCTGATTCGGGATGCTGACAAGCTTGATATATGGAGGATTTTTGCAGAACTTTTGGCGATGCCGTCCAACGAGCGTCCTTCTGCTGCAACGCTTGGTTTTGATGACCTTCCGGACGAAGTGTCAGAAAGCTGTATCAGCGCTCTGTCAAATGGCACAATCGTCCAACTGAAAGACGTACGGTCATTAAACGATTTCAAATTGCTACAGATTTCATGGATCTACGATCTGAATTTCGATACTACCAGGCATATTCTGCTGGAACGCGGGCACATACCCGCTCTGGCAGCCTTTCTACCAAAACGTGATAACATTGGTATTGCGGTTACCAAGGCGATGACCTCACTTTCTCCAAATTCAGCTTGACATATTCATACTCACTTCACACAATGCCGCGACCAACCTGGTAACAATGAAAATACCATCAATCTGATTTAAGGAGCCCCAGATGCATTCTGACAGCTGCCTGATTCCTACCGATAAATTACGCTGGAGCTGTGATCCGGAACTGCTTGGATTCGAAACAACAGAAGAGCTGCCTGACTTTAGTTACGCCATCGGTCAGAAGCGTGCATTGCGTTCAATTGATTTTGGTCTGGGAATTGATGGACCCGGTTTCAACCTGTATGTTTCAGGAGAAACCGGTACAGGGCGCACCACAACTATTGCCAGCATTCTTAACAAACGTGCCAAAGATGAACCAAAACCGCACGACTGGGTCTATGTCAACAACTTCAAGGATACGGACTCAGCCATCTCGCTGGACCTTCCCGCTGGAATGGGCAGCGAGTTGGCAGTAGACATGAAAGAGTTGATAGAGTCCTTCCGCAAGGATATTCCAAAAGCTCTTGAGAGCAGCGAGTACGAGAGTCGCAGATCCGAACTGCTTGAAAGTTACCAGGCGGCAACCAACAATCTTTTCCAAGAGCTTGAAAAGTCTGCCGAAAAACTTGGTTTTGCACTTCAAAGAACAGTTTCCGGACTTGTGATTGTGCCCCAGAAAGCCGGTCGCAACTACACTCAGGAAGAATATGACGCACTTAACGAAAAAAAGCGCCAGAAACTGGAAAAACAGGGCAAGGATCTGACCGAGCACCTAAACGATGTACTGCGAAAAGTGCGAGAGCAGGAAAAGGTCACCAAAGAAGAGCTCTCTCAGGCAGATCGGGATTTGGGAATGTCCTGTCTGGGTCATCGTCTGGACCCGCTCCGTGAAAAATATGCAGGTCTTGACAAGGTTTTGGCCTACCTGGAATCGGTTCAGGAGGACGTCCTGAACACACTGGATGACTTTAAACCTCAGCCGCCTCAACCGCAAATACCAGGCATCAAGATGCCGCGGCAGGAACCAACATTTGATCGCTATCAAGTAAATGTGCTGGTTGACAACAAGGACACCGATGGAGCACCAGTAGTTTTCGAATCGAACCCGACTTATAACAACCTGTTCGGGCGCATCGAGCATGTCATGCAATACGGTGGGGTTGCCGTGACTGATTTTTCCATGATCCGTGCCGGTGCCCTCCACAAAGCCAACGGTGGTTACCTGGTGATCGATGCCCGCGAAGTGCTAATGAATCCTTTTGTCTGGGACTCGCTCAAACGCTGCATTCGCAACAACGAAATCAGGATTGAAGACGTACTGGAGCAGTATCGCTTCATGACCATGGTTTCCCTCAAACCGGAACCGGTCCAGATGCGCTCCAAAGTTGTGTTGATCGGCACACCCTGGATTTACTATCTGCTCTTTCACCTCGACCCGGACTACCGCAAGTTTTTCAAGGTTAAAGCTGAGTTTGACAGCCGCGTGGCTCGCACCCCCGAGATCATGCATGACTATTCCCTGTTTATCGCCAGCCACTGCCGCTCGGAGGGGCTGCTTCCATTCCATAAAAGTGGTGTGGCAGCCATGCTTGAGCACACTGCCCGCATGGCAGATGACCAAAACAAACTATCATCACAATTCATGGAAATTGCTGATTTTGTCCGCGAGGTGAGCTTCTGGGCCAGCAAAGCCGGTCGCACAGCCATAGAAGGTGATGATGTACGGGCAGCAGCCGAGGAAAACCTATATCGGGTGAATCGCATTGAAGAACGGATGCAGGAACTATATGAGGATGGCACCTTGATGGTTGACACGGATGGAGCGGTTGTCGGCCAAATCAATGGCCTGTCGGTCATTGGCCTAGGTGACCATACATTTGGCAGGCCAACCCGCATTACAGCAAGCGTATATACAGGACAGGCCGGCATGGTCAATATTGAGCGTGAGGTAAAATTATCCGGCCCGATACATGACAAAGGGGTATTGATTTTAACCGGTTATCTTGGAACAACCTTTGCCACTGAAAGACCGTTATCACTATCAGCCTCAATCTGCTTCGAGCAGTCCTATGACGGCATTGAAGGAGACAGTGCATCATCGACAGAACTATACGCCCTTTTATCTGCACTTTCCGGAGTACCGATCAAGCAGTGTATCGCGGTCACGGGCAGCGTCAACCAGCGCGGCATCGTACAACCTATTGGCGGAGTAAATCACAAGATTGAAGGTTTTTTTGCTGTCTGCCGCGCCCAAGGCCTGACCGGTCACCAAGGAGTTATGATTCCCAAATCCAACGAGCGCCACCTTATGCTGCACGAAGACGTGGTACAGGCGGTCACTTTGGGACAGTTCCATATATGGAGCATCGAGACTGTCGAACAGGGCATTGAAATACTCACCGGAGTCAAGGCCGGGATCAGAAGTAAAAGTGGAAAATTCCATAAAGGTTCCCTGTTTCAATTGGCTGATGAGCGTTTAAAAGCCATGGAGGAACGGCTTCAGGAACAAACCAGAAAAACAAAATCCAAAAAAAAAGTTGATTCTAAAAAAACTCTGGATTCCGCCGGATAAGAAATATGCCGGTAAACAATTCTATTTTCAGGCTTCTATTTTTAAATTAGCAACGAGTTAATTTATGGGGATTAAATGTAGAGATTCACTGTCGATCGGAGTTGAAGCAATCGACTCACAGAACAAGGAGTTGTTAGTTCGCTTTGATAGGCTGCTTAATGAATGCGAAGAAGGTCAAGGTGCAGAAGAGCTGAAGAAGCTGCTGGCCTTTATGGAAGAGTATGTGCACACTCATTTCAGAGACAAAGAAGCACTACAAAGGCTTCACAGGTTTCCAGGCTACATGGAGCATTGTGCCCAACACGCCTATTACATTGCACAGATCAAAAAGCTGCGTAACGACACCAGTAAAGATGGCTTTTCAGTTCACCACATTATTGCGGCCAACAATCTGCTTCTGAAATGGTTGCTTTACCATATTTTCAAAGTTGACAAAGAACTGGGAGAGCATATAAATTACAGCCCTCCCAACTAAGAATCCTGGCAGCCAATGAAACCGGGGCGAGAAACTCGCCCCTTTCACAACTTCCAGCCTGCTCTATGGAATTATTTGCAGTCTTCGCGCCACAAACACGCCGGTTCACCACAGTCAGCAGATTTGCCAGTTTCGAAACAGGCAACATTCCCTTCTGACAGTTGAATGGCCCTGATTAGCTCCGATTTTTTCAGTTTTCCCACCTTGATGTTGTGTTGTTTGGCAATCTCTTTGATTTCTTCAAGCTTCATGTCACTTATCTCCTGCTTCGTGTTTGATAATTTCAATTTGATATTTTAGCTTACAGGGCTGGATAGTCAAGTCCTCTAATAAAAAAGGCGGATCATTGTGACCCGCCTTTCATTATTTCAAAACAATCCATAGATTATTTTACGGATATACCCGTTATGCGATATAGCGCTTCACGATACTTTTCACCTGTTTTTTCAAGTATTTCCTGCGGCAAGTCCGGTGCAGGAGCAGTTTTGCCCCAATCCAGCGTTTCCAGATAATCCCGCAAGAACTGTTTATCAAAGCTTGGCTGCGGACCACCCGGCTGATACTGATCCTTGAGCCAGAAACGGCTGGAATCAGGAGTCATGCACTCGTCAATGATAATCAACTCACCATCATACACACCAAATTCAAACTTGGTATCGGCAATTATGATTCCCTTTTTGTCTGCCAGATCACGCGCCCGGCAGTAAATCTTCAGGGTGTAGTCACGGGCCTTTTCGGCAAGTTCACGACCACAAAGCTCAACCATTTTTTCGAACGAGATTGTCTCATCATGTTCTCCCAGTTCGGCTTTGGTGGAAGGAGTAAAGATCGGCTCCACAAGACGGTCCGACTCCTTAAGTCCTTCCGGAAGCTTAATCCCGCTGATTGAACCGCTGGCCTTGTAATCCTTCCAGCCAGAACCTGAAACGTAACCGCGAACGATGCATTCTACCGGAAGAGGCTTGGCCTTCTTCACCAGCATAGAACGCCCCTTGAGCACCTCGGCATACAGCTGGCAGGAAGCCGGAAAATCGGCTACGTCGGTTGAAATGATATGGTTCTTGACGATATCTTCCATCTGATGGAACCAGAATGCCGAAATCTGGGTCAGAACAAAACCCTTGTCCGGGATCGGCTCGTTCATAATGACATCGAAGGCTGAGATACGGTCGGAAGTAACCAGCAACAAGGTTTCTCCCAAGTCGTAGATATCGCGAACCTTGCCGCGGGCTATAAGATTTAAACCGGGAAAATCTGTCTGCATAACGAGCTGTGACATAACCCTCTCCTATTTCTCGGCGACCAGCGCCTGATTGATTTCAATCTTGGCATTTTCACGCAATCCCTTGATCCAGACAGTGAGTGCCTCCTCCTGGACTTTAGGCAACATCTTTTTTTTCAGTTCTTCTTTAGTTTTTTCAAACTCCGCTTTAGGTGCTTCGATACGGTTTTTCACACGGACAGCATACCAGCGAGTCCCGACTTTAAACGGAGTAGCCGGCGCTTGAGACGCTGAAAGCTTGAAAACTGCTTCCATCATTTCCGGGGAGATGCCAATTGTCGGAACCTCTCCTTTGACAGAAAAACCAAAACTCCCGGTTGCCTGGGAATTGAGAGCGGATTTGGCAGACAACTGTTTGGCAGCGTCTTCTGCTTTCTTCTTGGCAAGTTCAATCGACTTGGCAGCTTTGGCCTTTTCTTCTACGGCCGATTTTATCTCGGACAGAGGTGGTACGACTGCAACCTTGCGCTCTCTGGCTTTCAGTATATAAATCCCTCTGGCTGTTTCAACCGGGCCACCAAGTTCACCCTGTTTCAGCTCAAGTGCTTTTTTTATTACTGCTGTTTCACCAGTCAACACGGGGGCAGGTGCATTAGCTGAAAACACCGGGGTTTCCTGGATTTTCTGATTAAGTATTCCGGCGATCAGGTTCAGGTCACCGGTTTTAATATTTTTGTAGAGAGTGTCAGCCGCAAGTTCAAATGACTGTTTGGCAGCCTTCTGCTTGATAGCATCCGACTTTACTTTTTCCTTAACCTCATTTAAAGGCAGAATGCCGTCCTTGCCCTGCCAACGGTCAATATTTTTCTGGTAGAAAGTCTGAATTTCCTCTTCAGAAACTGTAGTCTTGGCAGCCTGCGCAGCCGGATCAATCAAGATATATGAAAGTGCCACTTTTTCAGGCGTTTTGAACTCGTTTTGATTCTTCTGCAAATAATCGTTCAACGCTGTTTCAGTCAGCTTTACTTCGGGCATAACATCAGATGGCGAATAAGACACATACTCCAGATCAACCTTGTCATTCTCTTTCTTGAACTGCGCCAGGGCGTCCGCATCCGTTACGATCGCCTTGTCCTTGACAGACTGGCGGGTTTTCATAAGGATCAATTCCCCCTCTTGCCCTTCCTCAAAATCACTGGCAGTCATGCGGTTTGACTTAAGAACCTGCTGGTATTGTTCAAAACTGAATTTACCATCTTTCTGAAACATAGGCATGGATTCAATCGAACTGGAAACTTCTTCCTTGGAAACCTTGATACCTAGATTTTTTGACTCTTTGGCAACAAGCATATTATCAATCAAGCCATCCAGAGCAACCTTCTTGAGACCAAGCTTTTTTTCCATTTCTGCCGAAATGGACTGCCCGTAAATCTGCTGGTACATGTTTCTGATCCGCTGGTACGAATTCTGATACTGTTCCAACGTGATTTTTGCTCCGTTAACCTTGGCAGCATAACCACTCTTTCCGCCCCCTACCCCATCACTTCCCTTGCCCCAAACCAGAAAGATTGTACCAACAAAAGAGAGGACGATTACAACAAAAACTAGCTTTACGATTATTGATTCTTTCTTCTTGCGGATAATATCCAGCATAATGCAAATGCTCCTTAAAGATAGGTTTTTACGAAAAAAGCCGCTGTAAGCGGCGGGACCGACATACTACTATACGCCCACTTTGATTGCAAGTGCTTGTTTGTTGACGGGTCTGCAACAAAAAGATAATTATAATTGCCAGAACTTTTTTTACCCTAATATCTGGTTGCTGTTAAGCAAACAGATATTAGTGAGGTAGCTATAAACGACCTATCTCAAGATCCGGCAGTCACAAAATCAATATCTTCTTGAGTTTGGATGATCGTTAATGTACGATTTATGATCGACATTGCGAATATATACAACAAAATTTCCACGGGAGCATTATGAGCACCGAATTCATACCCAAATGGGTTGCTTGGGAAACCACACAAAGATGCAATCTGCACTGCGTTCACTGCCGCTGTTCGTCTGAGATGTCTTCATCCGAAGGCGACTTCACAACTGAGGAAGGCAAAAAGCTCCTCAAGGACATAGCCGATTTTTCCAAACCGGTGGTTGTTCTTTCCGGAGGAGAACCGCTGATGCGTCCGGACATTTTTGAACTTGCTGAATATGGAACTTCACTCGGCCTGCGGATGTGCATGGCAACCAACGGATCTCTGGTAACTGATGACATTTGCTTGAAGATGCGCCAGGCCGACATTAAAATGGTTTCCTTGTCATTGGACGGCTCAACCTCCGAAATTCACGATAACTTCCGTCAGTCACCCGGTTCATTCGAGGGTGTGATTCGAGCTGCTGAGACATTCCGCAAAAACGGACAGAAGTTCCTGATCAACTCATCTTTCACCAAGAGAAACCAGAATGACATCGCCAGCACATTCAAACTGGCAAAGTCACTGGGAGCTACAGCATGGTACATGTTTATGATCGTTCCAACCGGGCGAGGCGAGGACATCATGAGCGAACTGATATCCAAGGAGGATTACGAAGAAATTCTTGACTGGCACTACCAGCAAGAAAAGAGTGAAGATGATATCCTGATGAGGCCAACCTGCGCACCGCACTACTACCGGATTGTGCCCCAGAAGGCAAAAGCGGAAGGGACAACGTTTGAAAGGCGGTCGCTTACTTTCTCAACTGGTGGCGGCAAAGGATGCATCGCAGCCCAGACTATCTGCCTGATTGACTGTTTCGGGAATGTAAAGCCCTGTTCCTACTTCCATCGCACAGCTGGAAATGTCAAACAGAAACCATTCCGTGAAATCTGGGAGAATTCAGAAATATTCAAAGACCTGCGCGACTTCAAATCCTATAAAGGCAAATGCGGACAATGCGAGTACCTCAATGTTTGTGGAGGATGCCGCGCCAGGGCAGATGCGGTCCACGGAGACTACATGGAAGAAGAACCGTTCTGTAATTATGTACCAATAAAAATGCAGCGGGAACAAATAAAGTAACGACACGTAAATTTTACTATTGACAAACCGCATAGCAGAAAGGTATAAAGATCGTCTGTTTGCCCAGGTAGCTCAGTCGGTAGAGCAGAGGATTGAAAATCCTCGTGTCGGCGGTTCGATTCCGTCCCTGGGCACCACTTAAACGCCTAGAAACACAAGCATAAATGAATGGCCTCCGATTCCGACCGGGGGCCTTTTGTTTTTGTTGTATCACTATTGTATCATTCTGCAGGATGTTAGCTCCGTAAAAGCGCATAAAATTCAATCCTGCCACATGGAAGATTGATTCAAGATTTTAACAGCTCGGACCTCGAATGATTTATTTGCGGTCTCATGCAAATGAATCTTGAGAGGCCGAACAAGGCGCAGCCTTGATAACTGAATAGTTGCGAATCAAGATCATCACTTCGATACCTGATTACCATCGTTGACACCTCCTCCGAAATATATTGGAACACCCCAAACCCCGGAAAATTTTCTGGGGTTTGGAATACTTGACCCGTCATGAGCCGAATTATGGGCCATGCTCAGCTACACATCTGATTCAAATTACAAGTCTGCTACAAAAGGCCTCGCTCAACGAACGATAAGTATTCTCCATCACCAACGATAATATGATCCAGCACCTTGATGCCCATGATCTCACCTGCTTCCTTCAAGCGTCTGGTAATTGAGATGTCTTCAGATGATGGTGTGGGGTCACCAGTTGGATGCTGATGGATCAGAATCAGTGCTGCTGCATTTGACAGACATGCTGTTTTGAATACTTCTCGTGGGTGTACGATACTCTGATTAAGGGAACCGATGCTTACCAGGTCCATTGACATGATCCGATTCTTCCCGTCGAGGTGCAGTGTCAGAAACATCTCCTTGGTTTCTTTCATCAAGAATCTGAATGTTTCGTAGACCTGTGCCGGTGCAGTATAGCGTGTTCCGGTTTTCAGGTAGTCGGTAATATCTTCTCTGACTGTTAGGGTCTCGTAGACCGCCTTGATCTGTTTAAATCTGATTGTTCTGGGCTTGGCGGTGATTTCCTCTGTTCCGAATAAGGTCTCGATTGTCATGTTAGTCTCCTTTTCAAATAGAAAAGGCAGGCTTTGAGGGCCTGCCCTTCTCGTGGGTTGTATGTGGATTGTGGGTTAGAGATAATTTGTCAGACGCTTGATTAGTGTCTCCGGCTTCATCTGTAACCAGCGGCGACCAATGGTCTCCTTGATCTGATGCTCCTCCAGGAATACTGTTCCGATAATGTCTCCATCCAGGCAGTCAACCTCATCCAAACCGATGTATCCAAGTTGGGTGTTTGTGATCAGGATCAACAGGCTATTGCTGTTGCGGTAGATTTTGATGCTGTCAGAATGCCCTGCTGATAGCGGTATCATCAGATTGCAGTATTCCAGCACAAGGCCGGGATTCTGGAGATTGTGGCTGCTGGTCTCTTCCCAGGTCATAGTTCTGATAGTAGGAAATATTCTCTTCATGCGGTCATCTCCTCAATGCAGTGGTGGCAGTAACTGTTGTCACCGTGATAGTGGGCATCATCCTCAAGCAGCAAATCGAAACAGCATTCACAGAGCAATAGTGTTATTTCGTTATTCATGGTGATTTCCTTTCTTGAAAATAGTTATGGTATGTAGTGTGGGCATGTGGTAGAAAACCTCTCTGATTTCAGTGAGGTATATGCAATGACGATGATGGAAGATGATCTTTTGACTGTTCTGAAGGAACTACAGGAGGCTTCGCTGGCGATGACCAGTGGGCAATTGCCATCAGCAGACAATATGCAGCGTTACAATCAGGCTATTGAATGGTCTAAACGTGTAATTGCACTTGCGGAGAGTAAGTAATGACTCGATCAGATCTGGTGGAACGGCTTGCTGTGGAGAAGGGTATTTCGGGTGCTGTTGCGGAGAGGGTTGTTCAGACCATCTTTGGGTCGATGGCTGATACTCTGATTGCCGGTGGCCGGATTGAGATTCGTGGCTTCGGCAGCTTTGAGGTTCGGGAGTATGACGGTTATTCTGGAAGAAACCCGAAAACCGGACTTGAGGTTGTGGTAAAACCCAAGAGATCCCCGTTCTTCAAAGTCGGTAAAGAACTCAAGGAACGTATTCAGGGAGGACCGCAGTAGAGAGTTGTAGTGTGTTGTGGAGTTTTATTGCTGTATGGACTTCTGGGAGGGATTGCTACCTGATATTCCTTTACTGATACCTATCTGTTGGCCATCCTGCTGGCCTTTTGAGTAAGCATTGCTGTCAATGTAGCTCCTCCGACTCCGAACCGTCCTGGTCGGCCCCATTTCACTCATGGTCTTTCTGATCAATCCTTCCTTTACCGGCACAAGAGCACCTGGAGTCGTTGGTGTCTGTACCTTCTGCTCTCGTAATTTCAGATTGATGGTTGATACTGCACCCAGGTAATAGGATTGCCGCATAAGCTCGCGGTGGCGGTTAGGAGTGGCGTCACTGACATGGTGCTTGATGTAGCTGCTGCAGAGCTTCCTGACGGTTTTATCCAGGTATGAGAAGGTGTAGGCTGCGATTTGAACATCAGCTCCCACTCCGATGAATGTCATCTTGCCAAGCGCTGGATGGTGGATTGCCTGACAGTCGAATGCTGTACAGATACCCGCTGAAAGGTGGCGTACCCATTTGGGCAGGGTTTTGGAGACAGTTGTTTCGACCTTATCGGCCTTATCCGGTTTGACAGATGATTCAATGTCAGCCATTGCCAGGTTGTGTTGTGATAACAGCCTCTGGGCGTGTGATGCCGCCAGGGCTGCTTCATGCTCGTTACTGGAATTGGCCAGTGCCAACAGTTTCTTGATTTTCTCGATGATCGGGTTGGTTTCCATGAATAGTCTCCTTTGTAGTTGTAATATGGTGTGATTCGCTTTGCAACGGTTCATTGCTGATTACGAAGGCGATTGCCACCAGCGATAGCATTAAGCTTTGCCACCAATGCCGGTTTCAGAAACTCCAGATGCAGATTGCCATTCAAGCAACACCTGAACTTGAAATACTCAGTCTTCCCTGTCCCGTCCGGACTATCGGTAATGGCATCGTATAATGGGCCGTGATAGCTTTTGACCGGTCCCTTACCGTCGATCATGGAAAAGACATTATCCAGGGCGGTGAGATACTTATCCCGATGATAGTTGACCCTGAACTTG
>JBBQCH010000083.1:0-15243 GCA_038318485.1 Geobacterales bacterium | reverse complement strand
GGGTACTTTCGGCAATACCGGACGTATCGGCATACTCGGTAGTCAATGAATGCCAGTCAGCAACAAAAAAGAAACAATCGTAGGAGTCCTGCATTTTGACCCAGTTTTCCAGAACTCCGTGAAAATGACCGATATGCAGTCGGCCGCTAGGCCTCATACCGCTGACAATGCGTTGTTTCATAAATTACTGCTCCTTGTGATTTGTTTATATGTGTGAAAAAGATGCTTCATTAAATCCGAAGGTTGCCTTTCACTGCGATTCTGATATTGTGGCAAGTCAAAATAACGCCGGAAGTGGACAGGGAAATTTACATGAACCAACATAAAATTGAAACCAAAATCATAAATCCGCTGATCGGTACGACCATACCACTGCCCAGCTATGCAACCGGCGGGGCCGCGGCAGTTGATCTGCGCGCCTGCCTTAGCGAAGCCAAAACGGTTCAACCAGGAGAAACGATTCTTGTGCCAAGCGGCATTGCCATCAGTATTCACGACCCCGGATTGGTAGCTCTGCTGGTACCCCGCTCAGGTCTTGGAATCAAACATGGCATAGTATTGGCGAATACCATCGGAGTTATCGATTCGGACTATCAGGGCGAGATCGGCATCGGTATCTTCAATCGGAGTACGGTTCCCTATACAATAGAACCGGGCGAACGGATCTGCCAAATGATGTTTGTTCCGGTAACACAGGTTTCGCTGGATCTGGTTTCCGAATTCAGACAGGAAACAGAGCGTGGGGCGGGAGGATTCGGTTCTACCGGGAGCAAATAATGCGTTCGGCGGAACCGGATATTTTATTCAAAACTGTTTACCAAAGAGAATTCAGAGGACACAGAGAACAATTAATTCAACTGGTTAAAACCATCTGTTTGAAGAGAGCCAAACAACTTGTATGCATCCGGTTTTCCTCTGAGATCTCTGTATTCTCTGTGGCAAACTATTTTTAAAGCTTTATCGTTCTGCAATAGCTTCCGAAATTTCCAGAGCCTTTAGTGGCAACATGGTAACGGTTCCATCGCCCATTAGTTTGAAAGACGCCATTCCTGAGTTGACTTCGTTTTCTCCGATAACGACACTGTAGCGCGCCATAAGTTTATCGGCGCGACGCATTTGGCTCTTCAGGCTTTTGCCTTCGTAATCCAGTTCAACCCGCACTCCAGATTTCAACAACCCATCCATCAGCCTGTAGGCGGTATCGCGCTCAGTACTCCCCATCGTGGCGATAAACAGATCCGGAACCGATTTGAACTCCCTTTGACCAAGCAGCAGTGCCACCCGTTCCACACCCATTGCAAAACCAATTCCGGGAATGGCGGGGCCACCCAGTTGCGATATCAGTCCGTCGTAACGCCCACCGGCGGCAACGGCTGACTGGGAACCCAGCAGTCCGGTAACCATCTCGAAAGTTGTGCGGGTATAATAGTCAAGGCCACGGACCATGCGTGGATTGATACTGTATGGAGTGACTGACAAATCAAGGTAACGCCTGACACTGCCGAAATGCTGGTCACAGTCGCCGCAAAGATGATCCAGCATTGATGGTGCGCCGGCAGTTGCATGAATGCAGCCCGGTACCTTGCAATCAAGTGTGCGAAGCGGGTTGCTGCTGAAGCGTCGCTTGCAGTCTTCGCAAAGCTCCTCCATCCGTTCGCTCAGAAAACTGCAGAGTGCCGCGCGATAGTCCGGACGACATTCCGGGCAGCCCAATGAATTAACCTGCAGCGATGGTTCATCCAGTCCGATTTCCTTAAAAAAAGATGAAAGCATATTTAAAACCTGAGCGTCAGCCAAAGGGTCATGAACACCGGTAATTTCTGCCCCGATTTGATGAAACTGGCGGTAACGGCCTTTCTGAGGGCGTTCGTACCTGAACATGGGCCCCATATAGAACAATTTGGAAACCGGATCCTGCGCATAGAGTTTATGTTCTATAAAGGCCCGCATAACTCCGGCCGTCCCTTCCGGACGCAACGTAACGCTGTTTTCGCCCTTATCGGTAAAGGTGTACATTTCCTTTTCGACTATGTCGGTGGCATCACCGATGGAACGACAAAACAGCTCGGTCTTTTCCATGACCGGAACCCTGATCTCGCTGAAACCGTTCAATTCAAAAACACGGCGCGCAGTTTGCTCAATATAGTGCCAGCGGCCGGATTCATCCGGAAGAATATCGTTAAAACCTTTAATTGCTGTAAGCGCCACATTTCACCTCATTTTAATTTGAATAAAAGAAAAAAGCCCGCTCTCGCTTCTACAAAGCAGCAGAGATCGGACTCAAATGACATTTTGGTTCAGGAAACGGATGTTATTCGCTGAATCTGGTTCTTGCCGGAGGCCTTGCCAACATACATCGCCTTGTCTGCCATTTCAAGCAATTGATCCTTCGAAGCGGTATCTTCCGGACAGCAGGCATAACCGATACTGCACGTCAGGCGGATCTGCAGACCATTCTCATCTGCAAAATTATAGTTTTCAACCTGAGACCTGATACGTTCAGCTACTAACCTGGCTGTTTCACAAGGAGTCTCGACCAGAATGACCGTGTATTCGTCTCCACCGTAACGGATAACAACATCAACATCACGAACTGATTTTTTCAGCAAATCTCCGAATTCGGCAAGCACTTGACTGCCGACCATATGCCCATAGGTGTCGTTTACCGATTTGAAAGCATCCACGTCAATAAACAAAACAGCAAGATGCGAGGCATATCGCTCGACTCTCTTCATTTCGCGTTCAAGTGCAATATCAAGATAGCGGTGATTGTACAATCCGCTAAGGTCGTCGATGAAAAGCAGATCCTTGGCATGCAGATAGGTCTCTGCATTTTCAAATGCGTGTGCCGATTGATCAATCAGGAAGTTGATGTTTTTGTTGAAACAAGCCATATTTGGAAGTTCTTCACCAGCGTCATTCAACAACGCTACAACCCCCCTGTAAATGAAATGGCTGTAGATATGGACCAGACAAGCATCACTGATACCATCTACACCACTTGGAGAGTCAAACTGAACATGCCTGGCCAGTTGCTGCTCAGAAGAAGTGATGGGTAGAACGATGGGAATCTGCTTTGCCAGAGACTCTGCCAACTCCTCGGAAATATTTTTCATTTCAGTGAGTTGAAGCTTATCATCAACCACAAAAAGTCCGAGAGCACGCGTAATTCCAGTTTCGCGAATGATTGCTTCCACCAGGAGGTGAAAAACTCTGCGAATATCCAGACAACCGGCGATGGTTTGACTGGCCTGAAACAGTGACAGCATTTTTTTAAGCTCTTCATTTTCATCCAGCAACCGGCGCTGCTGCATGCATTGAGCAACTGAATGCTTAAACTCATCCGGGTTAACCGGTTTGACAAGATAATCGCGGGCACCATGTTTTAAAGCAAATACGGCTGACTCAAGATTGGCATTTCCAGTAACCATGATGACATCAACTGTTGGATAATTATCCCGTACATGGGACAGTATCTCGATACCGCTTATATCAGGCATAACCAGATCGGTAACCACCAGCGCATAATGTTTGCCGGTAAGCATTTCAATGGCAACATTTCCACATGCGGCACTATCCACCTGATAGCCTTCACTTTTGAGAAGGTCGGTGAACATATCGCGAAAAAACCAGTCATCTTCCACCAACAGGATCGTGTTCATACAGGCGCCAATCAGTACTGGGAATAAGATCTCATTAGTTATCTATGTACTCTATTTCTGCAAAAGGTGTCAAACAGCATTATTGGCTAATCAGGTATATATGGAGTTGAGACGCTCCAACTGATACCATCGCTAACCAGTTCAATCGTGCCATCGCGATCGGTACGGTAAAGACTGATCCCTTTGGATTGGATCAAATCAACGGTTCTTTTTGCCGGCAAACCGAATCGATTGCCAGCACCGGCCGAAATCAATACCAGGCGTGGGTGAACTTTATTGATAAACTCTTCGGAAGTAGCATATTTACTGCCATGATGCCCGACTTTAAGAGCGGTGGATTGCAGAACATAATTATTGGAGATCATTCTCTGTTCGGCGACAAAACCGGCATCAGCGGTAAACAGCATACTGAAACTGCCATATGTTAAACGAAATACCAGTGAATCCTCATTTTCGTCAGTTACGTCCCGGTCAAGCGGAAAAACACGCCTGGATGGAGAAAGAACCTGTAAGACAATCCCGTCGGAAAGCTCAATACGATCGTCGGCAGACAGCATGCGGATCGGAGTTTTTTGTTCCGAAAGAACTCTTTTTATTTCATCGGAATAGTCGGAAGTAAGTTTTGTAGTACTCCAGAATTCACCCACACCGAGATATTTGGCAACATAGGCCAGTCCGCCGATATGGTCAGGATGCTCATGGGTAGAAATCATCCGGTCAATTTTACGAATCCCCAGTGCCCCCAGAGCCGGAGCAAGCAGGCGCTGTCCAAAATCCATACCCGTATCATGGAGGTAACCGCCACCGTCCACCAGCATCGTTGAACCATTCGGAAGACGTAGCAGTAGTGATTCGGCCTGACCAACGCTCAACATGGTTATGTGCAATCGCCCATCGGCTGTGGCAGGCCCTGTGATATGCATCGCTATGGCTGCAAGCGGAATAACAGTTCCCAAAGCAATACGTTTTGACCGGCTATGGACAAAACTTATACAACACATGAACAATAGGAACAGCAACATGTCCCAAGCAGTAATTCCGTAAAAACGAATAACCGGAAGGGCAGCAAAATATTCGATAATGAAATTAGATACCTGGACAAGTTTGGCAGCCGGCCAGAGCATGATGTGATTTAAAGAAGGCATGATCACAAGAAAAGGCATCACACTGAAACCGGCCAGAACAGCTCCGTAACCAAGCAGCGGGACAATCAGGAAATTTGTCAATACGCCGTTGAGCGAGGCAACATTAAAGACATGCAGAACCGGGATCATGGTGACGATTGAAGCAGCCAGTGAAGCTGCTATAAATTGGATCAGGGTTCGCAACGAGGGACGTTTCACTCTTGAAAGTTGCCTGGTCATCGGCGGCACAGCGATTATTATTCCCCACAAGGATATAAACGACAATTGAAATGAAATATCGAACAGTGTCGGAGGATTGATGGCAATCAACAGAAAGGCAGCCAACAGTAGAGTATTAATCGAATCGCTTTCCCGTTCCATATACAGAGCCCATGCGCAGGCCGCCAGCATGATTACCGAACGTGCTGTAGCCGGGGCATTTCCGGTTATGAGCAGGTAAATCAGCATTGCCGGAACAGCCAGCAGCACAGCAGCACGGCGAACATTCCAACGCAGGGTCGGATATTCAAAGCGGGTCAAGACCCAGAGTGTGGCCAGAGCAATAAAAGCGGCAATAATACCGACATGAAAACCGGATATTGACAGGATATGATTCACCCCTGCCCTGGTATAAGCTTCGGACAACTGCTGAGGTATCCGTTTTTGATCTCCAATCAAAAGCGCAGTCAACACTGAAGAGACAGCTGCATCAGGCAGTGCATTGCGAACCTCATCACCCAACCGCCTAGCCAGCAGGTCTATACTTCGCTGCAGCGACTGTTCAACTCCGCCCCGAATCAGGACAATATCCTGCTGAGATCTGACACGACCCGTGGCTGATATTTCCTGAAAAGCCAGGTAACGTGGATAATCGAATTCACCCGGCAGTCCCAGGCGCCGAGGGATGGATATTCTTGTTTTACATCGGACTCTATCACCGCGCACAAGCGTTATATCACCTTCACTGACGTAAAGCATGATCATGCCATGAACCGGCTCGATTCTGTTTTTATAAAAAAGGTGTTCGGTTCTTACAACAAGGCGACTTCCATCTGGAGAGACCGCAGGACGTGATGAGACAATGCCCTCGACCGTTACAGGTGAATCTGACGCTGCTAAACGAATTGAAGAAGCTGAATTGTCAGGTGTAAACCATGGAGTAAGGGCGTAAAGCCCCCAGAAGAAGAAAAACAAAATTGCACATGCAGAAAATAAACGCCTGTCTCTATGAAAGGCTGAAAGCAGGAGACAAATGAAGACGGCCGCCAGAGTGGGGAGCGCGCAGGTTTGAAACGCCCGGGCAGAAAGTGCAAGGCCTGCCACCATGGAGATAAAAGGAAGCAATAATGGCCATTGCCGTAACATGCCAGCCTGCTATATATTCACTGGATATCTGTCCGTGATACCTTTTAAAACAGTTTTGGCCTCGTCCGGCAGAATTATACGATCCGCTGGACCTTTGATACCGCTCAGCTTGAGGTAATCATCCCCCCAGGAGTACTGCTGTAAAATCATCCGGGCAAAATCCTTTTGGGTAACTACAGGCTCGGGCTTGGTTTCAGCGGCAAATAAGGTGGTGCAGAACAGTATGATGACAGTAACGCTAATAATCATGTAACTAATCATGGAATGCCTCCGGCACCGGTTATCATCTTAAATTCAGTATTAATAACGCCACTGTCACTTTATCACAGGTTATGATACTTGAAAACATGGCAATTGGATGGTAAAAAGTATGCTGAGTATGAAAATGCCGTACAGTAAAGCCTATTTGCAGCGGAGTCTAATTAATGAAAGAACATATTCTGATTGTTGACGATGAGGAAATGATCCGCGATTTGCTGACTTCCGCCCTTCATTTGGAAAAGTATAACTGCCATCAGGCCGCTAACGTTGACGATGCTTTCATTATTCTTAGTCACCAGCAAATCGACCTCGTTATTTCCGATATCATGATGCCGGGGCGAAGCGGTGTAGAGCTGCTCAGAGACCTTAAAAAAGTTGATCCGGACATAGCGGTACTGATGATCACCGGTCTTTCGGACATGAACACCGCCATGGAGTGCATCCATTTAGGTGCAGACGACTACATAACCAAGCCGTTCGGGGTCAATCGGGTCGTGCTGACAGTTAAAAATTTGATTGAACGCCGCTGCCTTGCAATTGAAAAGAAAAACTATCAGGTCAGTCTTGAATTTAAAGTAACGAAACAGACTGAACAAATCCGCAAAACAATTGACGAACTGTCCAGTGCCTACGACAACACCCTGACTGCGCTGGTAAGGGCTCTGGATGCCCGCGAAAAAGAGGTCGGTTCGCACTCTGAGCGGGTCAGGAGCTATACAGTTTTATTGGCAAAGAAATTGGGGATTGCCGGCAAGGAACTGGAAGAACTTGCCAAAGGTGCCCTGTTGCACGACATTGGCAAAATTGGTATTTCTGACAATATTTTATTAAAGCCTGGAAAACTTGATGAAAGTGAATGGATTGAAATGCGCAGACACCCGCAGGTTGGTTATGCAATTTTGTCGGAGATAGATTTTTTAAAAAGGCCAACTGAAATCATTCTTGGCCACCACGAGCGCTTTGACGGCACCGGCTATCCAAACCAGCTCAAAGGCTCCCAGATTCCGGTCGGATCGAGGATTTTCGCATTGGTGGACACGTTGGATGCCATGACGTCTGACCGACCCTATCGGCGGGCGCTACCTTTTGAAGCAGTGGCAAAAGAAGTAATAAAATACAGAGGAACCCAGTTCGACCCGGAAATTGCGGACCTTTTCCTTTCAATAAATCGCAACCACTGGGAAGAATGTGCCGGCAAACGGTTGACCTGAAATAAATGATGGGGCCCGGACTAATCCGGACCCCGTCATACAGCAAAAAGATTAACTAGACCTCTGAACTTAACCATCCTTCACAATAGCTACTTTTTCTCATCCCAGTCACCTTCTTCGTCACCATCATAATCGTCAAAGGTTTCATCGTCCTCTTCATAATCATCATCCAGCTCTTCTTCAACAAAGCGTTCCGGAGAACGGAGTTCCTGGTCGGCAATTTTCTCGAAACGTTCCAGCAATTCGGCGTTTCCGCAAAAACGCCCGGTTTTTAAACGACATGACGCCAAGTCGCAAAGATCAAAAAGTTGAATTTCGCCACAAAGACGCTGAGGCAGGCTTTCCTGTTTAGGTTCAGTATCTTTCATACTTTTTTATTCTATAACCTAACAGGAGCCATTCAGAAATTGACCGGCTTTTTCCACATCGTCACGGCATCCGATATATACTGGAGCCCTCTGGTCAAGTCCTTCCGGTAACATATCGAGGATCGGTATTTCACCGTTTGTAGCCATTCCGCCCGCCTGTTCAATCAGGAAAGCCATCGGATTGAGTTCAAACAATAGCCGCAGCTTGCCGTTAGGGGAATCCGACAGGGCCGGGTACATGAAAACGCCTTTGCCCTTCATCAGAATCTGGTTAATATCCGGGACAAATCCGCCCGAATAACGGAGTTTAGAACCTTTATCTTCCAGATAGCGGATAAAACTTTCATTTTCCGAACTGTATTTCTTGCGCAAACCACCCGGCGAGTAGATGTCACCCGATGGTTTCATCCGGATATTTTCACGGGTCAGCGTATATTCCATCAATTGGTTCATAGTGAATTCGAAAACGCCCTTTCCTACCGAATACACCAGAGAAACCCTTGGGCCATAAAGGATATACATCGCGCCGACCATCTTGCGGCCCGGTTGAAGAAGATCATCGCCCTGATAGATACCCACAATAGTACCAACTGCCAGATTAACATCTACCAGCGATGATCCATCTAACGGATCGTAGGCGACTGAAAACATACCTTTAGGGTTACTGGTAACTTGAAAGATCTCTTCCATTTCTTCGGAGGCGATGTTGCAGACAACCCCGGAATGCTGCAGACGCTTGCGCATGATGCGATCAGAGAGAACATCCAGTGCTAATTGTTCTTCACCGTACAGGTTTGAGGTACCTGCGACACCCAGATCACCGGTTCTGACAGCGTTGATTACATACTTGCTGGCCTCGGCGATCTCGCAGATCAGATGCACCAGATTGCCGCTGATGTTCTGGTCACGCAAGTGCTGGCGTAGATCAACCTGAAATTTAGTCTTACCCGGTTGGTTGTACATGAATCCTCCACAATGAGTTAAAATGGCAACTAGTCACAAGTGGCAAAGATACTGTAAACAGCCTATTTTAGCAATACTAAATAAGTGGTGATTTAGATAATATTCCCAGTTTCAAACATTCCATTAACGTAATATTTGAATACTAACTTTGAAAACAGAGTGGTCAGATAAATGAAATCGAAGACAGGTAGGTGATCAAACCATCAAGCATGAAAACGGCAAAAAGGCTGGTCATAACAGCTTTGGTTGCAGCCTGTGGAACTTCGGTGGCGCTGCGCCCGACATTCAGGCCGTACCAGCAACAGGTGGATGAAATGAAGAGTCCGAATAAAGTGCTTTTAACCAGCAGTACAACTACTTCCTTTAATCCTAACGACGTAATTATCCCTTGAATAAATTGCTGATAGGGAACATGCCACCCGATAGAAGCGACCAGGAAGCTGCCGATAAAAGAGGTCAGGACAAAGTATATCGTCAACACGACTATGGCTGTAGTAACGCCCAGAATTCGAGGCATTACAAGATAACTGGCGGTGGGAATACCCAGCATCTCGATTGATTCGATTTCACCATTGATCTTCATTGACCCCAACTCAGTGGCAATTGCGGTACCACTGCGGGCTATTACAACAATTGCAGTCAAAAGCGGCGCCAGTTCACGCAAAACAACCCACACAAGTATCTTCCCGGTCAATGACCCGTTATTGCCAACCAGGCTCACGATCTGGGCTATAATCACCGTACCTATGATTACTGCAATGATTACAATGATTTTTGCAGCTTCAAGTCCGGTAAAGTAGATCTGTTTGAGTAAAACCATCTTTATGGCGGCGAAACCATGACGCAATGCCCGGATTGAATTGGCAAAAGCCTGCAGCAGCATCTGAAATATATCAGACAGAAACAGGATTTTCACAAGAACCAAATGCCCCAAAGATCTGATCATGAACTGTAGTTATCCCTTATATTTCGTATATGGAGCCATCATGAAGAAGTTCGACACCATCTATCTGCAGAGATTCCACCTCTTTGCGGATAATGTCATAATACTGCGGCTTGGGATGGGTTATCAGGATGCGCTTCGGCAGTGTGCCGATTTTAGCCAATTCCTTAAGCAGCATTGAAGACGTCAGATGATATGTTAACAAGGCCAATGATTCCATGCTGTCAGGAAATGATACTTCAACTATAAGTACATCCACACCAGAGCAATACTTCCAAATTTCCTCGGTAGGACCGGTGTCCCCCGTGTAGACCAGCGTCTTGCCGCCGGATGTCACACGGAACCCGACTGACGGTACCGTATGGTTAACGGGAACAGCCTGAATCGCATAACCATCAACCAGATATTCCAGATATGGAACCATACTGGAGTATGCAATCACCGGATCTTCAGCAGAAGGTATTTTTGTAAAGTCAGGCCAGATTGTATCGTTGAACATATGATCTTGCAGGGCGGAAATCACCTCGTCTGAACAATAAATTGTAACGGTGTGATGCAGATTTTTTATGATAATGTTATCGGCCAGGGCCGGGATGCTGCGGATATGATCGAGAGGAGAATGGGTGATAAAAATATTGCGGATGTTCCACTGTTCTTCTTCGCTCAGTACGGAGCCGATTGTACCGGCATCCAGCAACAACCTGCCGTCAAGCAGAAATGCCGGCGGCCTGAAATCGGGGAATTCGGCGCCGGCACTTCCCAAAATCCGTAACTCCATATTGCCCCCTGTTTGAAGAACCTGCGCTATACTTGAATTTTTTACATATTGTCAGCTCTTTGTACCAACAATGCCAGCAAAGTCAAGCAGCCTATCTATCGACAACTCTGCGAATCAGCTTACCTGAATGGCTGGCACGATGGACATATATGTGTGCCGCGTTGCCCAACCCTGATTTTTGCTATGATGGCGCCGCACTTCGGACATGGTGTGCCCGTACGACCATAGACACTGACAATGAAGCCGCCCGCTCCAAAAACTCCATCAATATTGGCTCCATTTTTTTCAACCGCTTCAGTCAAAACCTCGTTTATAAAACAATGAAGTTTCTCCACCTCCAGGTCCGAAAGTGCCAGACTGGAAGTCAGCGGATGGATGCCGGCCCGAAACAGGCTCTCGTCAGCATAGATGTTTCCAATGCCGGCAAGAAATGATTGATCTAGAAGCAGGGGTTTAATCTGACGATGAAAGCTTGATATACGAGATTTGAAAACTTCAAGACTGACATTTAGCGCATCAGGACCAAGACCGGAAATTACGTCAGCAGGATCACTTACCAGCCAGACTTTACCGAATTTTCGCGGATCATCAAAACGAAGCGCCAAACCTCCGTCCAGCAGCAATGCCATCCGGGTGTGCCGCTCAATGGCCTGATTCCAAGGCACCAGGTGCAATCTGCCGGTCATGCGCAGGTGAACGATCAAAAAAGAGTCCTGGCAGCCAGCTCTGTTCATCCTGAAAAGCAGGTATTTGCCATGACGACTGATCGCCGAGAAGATCATCCCTTCCAGTCCATCGATGAAAAGATCGGGAGCAGCGCCTGCAAGCAGTCCATCCCATATAATACGAACGTTACTAATCTCACGACCTGCCAGGGTCGGAGAACCATCTCGCAGTGAGCGGAGAACACTTTCTACTTCGGGAAGTTCAGGCATTTCAGTATAATCCCTTAGGCATTGGGTCTTGTCAATATTTATGCTATCATGACCAGCTTGCAGAACAATGACGTTTCTGCTGGCAATGAAAACAAGTTTCTGTAATATATTCAAAAAGATCGAAAGGAGCCCACACATGCGAACCCTGTTAACATTCTGCTTTATCATGGCCAGTGTTTTTTCCTGCATTGCAGCGGAGTCACCCATAATTGTACCAATTGACAAGGACGGCATCCAACGGGTTGAAATGCTGGGAAGTGAATATTTTTTCAAGCCGTCCCACATCATAGTAAAGGTCAACGTACCGGTTGAATTAAAGGTACGCAAAGATTCACTGATTGTGCCTCATAATGTTATCATCTCCGCTCCCGAGGCCGGAATCAACATCAACGATTCTTTATCCCGGGATTTCAAAACCTTTTTATTTACTCCGGGCAAAACCGGAAAATATCCGATCTATTGCGACAAGAAACTTTTATTCATGCATAGCCACCGTGAAAAGGGGATGGAAGCTGTACTGGAGGTTGTTGAGTGAAGGTTCTGTTTGTCCACCCCTATGGTAGCAACTTCCAGTCAGGCGTGCAGGATATAACCACTATTTTCAACCTGATGCCGCCACTGGGACTGATGAGCATAGCCGCAGTATTGGAACAGAACGGTATCCAGGTAGCAATACTGGACTGTTATGCAGAACCGGCTTCAGTTGAAGTTACACTTGATAAAGTACTTGATAAACAGCCGGGTATAATCGGCTTTTCATGTACAACTTCTTCATTCACGGAAGGATACAGGCTTGCAGAATTGCTCAAACAGCACCACCCGGAAATTATCACAGTTTTCGGTGGTGCCCACGCCTGTACGATCGGAGCAACTTTACTGGATTCATACCCCGCCATCGACTATCTTGTAATAGGCGAAGGCGAACAGACCATGCTGGAGCTGGTCCAAAGCGGCTGCAGCAACGTGGAGAACATCCCAGGCATAGCCTACCGCAAAGAAGGAGTCGGAAAGCTGACTGCTCAACGGGAACTGATTACCGACCTGGACGAACTCCCCTTCCCTGCCTATCATCTGCTGCCGAACTTTCCCAAGCGCTATACGCTGCCGCTCTTCAGTTTTCCCACTTCACCCAACACAAGTATCATATCCAGCCGGGGCTGTCCCTACAGCTGTTCCTACTGTGACCGTTCTGTATTCGCCCGCGGTTTCCGCTTTAACTCACCGAAATACATTATCGAGCATGTCGAGATGCTCAACCGGAAATACGGCATCCGGCACGTTTTCTTTTACGATGACCTTTTCACCTTTGATCGCAAGCGGGTTGCCCAATTCTGCGAACTGAAGAAACAAAAGCAACTCAATGTGACCTATAACTGCATCGCCCGTCTGGAGCATGTGGATCAGGAACTGCTGACACTACTGAAGGATTCCGGTTGCTGGCAGGTCAATTTCGGGATCGAATCGGGCGACCCGGAAGTATTAAAGAAACACCGCAAGTTCTTCGGCCTGGACGAGGTCGGGCACAAGTTGCAGATGGTCAAGGAGGCCGGGATGCGGGTCAAGGGGCTCTTCATGATCGGACTGCCTGGCGAAGACGAAGCCGCCATCCGCCGCACGATCGAGTATGCCCTGACACTGCCGCTGGAAGAGATCAACGTCACCAAATTCACCCCCTTCCCCGGTGCACCGGTTTATAAGACAATACGTGAGTATGGGGATTTCGATGAAAACTGGCCCCTGATGAACTGTATGAACTTTGTATTTGTGCCGCACGGCATGACAAAAGAACAGCTGGAAAATCTGTACGACGAATTTATCCGTCGTTTTTACCACCGTTCCAGCATTCACTGGGGTTACACACGCATGCTCTGGAGATCACCTCACAGCGTACTCAAGTTCATGCGGCATCTGCCGGAAATTCTGGCCTTTGAATTTAAAAAGAAATGGTAAGGATTTTAATGGATCTGTCAAGACCAGCTCACCACCTGATTGCTGCCACGCTGCTACTTTTGATTGCAGTATCAAATTCATCAGCCGGAGAAATTTCGGAAGCAAAAAGTGAAATTGCACTGCTTTCCGGCTACGGCATTACCCACCGCAACTTTGGCGCAACCAGAACAGAGGTGCAAACCTGGGACGCCATAGCCCGTTACGGCTATTTCCTTTCCGACGATGTCGGCCAGGGAAGCTGGTATCAGGGGCGCCATGAACTGTTGATGGAGATTCCGTACCACCTGGCTCTTAATCAGGGTGGAAGGTCAATGACTGGCGGTTATCTGCTGGGAAGCTGGAAGTTTACTAGCTTAGGGAATTTGGCACCCTATATCTTCGCCGGTGGCGGGGTTCTGTTTGTTGACATGGGGTTGCCAAGTATGGGTACGCGCCTTGATTTTTCCTACCAGGGGGGCAGCGGCCTGCAGTACCTGATCCGTAAGGATGTAGCACTGATGGCTGAGTACCGCTACCATCACATTTCAAACGCCGGAACCGCATCTCCCAACGAACCGCTCAATTCAAGCAAGTTTCTGCTGGGAGTGTCTTTTTTTCGTTAATTGAGGGGCACCTTATATTTTTTCAGCGAAAAAACCGCCGGCAGCGTCAACATTGCGAAGATCGCGGTGAAGCCGACACCAAAATTGGTGGCCCAGCCGATCGACGCCAGGGCCGGGTAATCGGCCAGCGCCAGTGAGCCGAAACCGGCAATAGTAGTCAAGGCCGACAGCAGCACTGCCCGGCTGGATTGGATGAAACGTTCTTGCTGAAGCAGCGGATCTTCCAATGCGATACGGTGACGGATATGCAGGCCATAATCACTTCCCATTCCGACAATTGTAACCAGCACCATCGCATTCATAAAATTAAGCCGCATCCCGCTGGCAGCCATGATGCCCAGCATCGCCAGCGCCCCGCCCAGCACCGGAAACATTGCATAGAATATCCCCGACAAAGATTCGAAATGCGCCACCAGTAGAAACAGCACAACCAGACCGCCAAAAGCAAAACCCTGGATAAAACTCTTCCTGACGGCAGTGGAAAGCTGCTCGCTGACCAGATCGACACTGGATGTTCGTGCGGCTGGATCAATTGCGGCGAGCTCTGCCAAAAAGCCTTGCTGATCAAAATCAGAATCCTTGTAATGCAGATATACCAGGGCATGGTAACCGGAGGCATCCTTAACCAGATGCCTTTCCAGCAGACCATTCAACGGCGAAGCTGACAAACCTGCCAAAGCTTCTGTGCTGGAAACTTCGACCGGCTTGGTCATATTCCCGGCCGCTTCAATATACTTTTCAAACGGCTCCCTGGAAAAGCCGTTACGGTCCAGCCCGGCAGTCAGTTTTTCCGACAGGTTTCTGCCCTGCAGTTCGCTCCGCATGCGCTCCATAAAGTTCTGCTGGTCAGACGGGCTGTTGATGATTCTACCGAGTGATGACCAAGCCTCAATCTTGCCCTGTTGCTGAAGTAGACCGGCAATCTTTTCAACTTTTGAGGTACGCTCCAGAACCTTCTTTAGATCAACATCCTCAATAGCTACAAGCAACTGTTTCGGAGCCAGGCTGAGGTGTTTTTCAATTTTTTCCTGGGCCAGAAATGCTTCGGAATGACGCGGCTGCAGATTCTTCAGTTCGCCAT
>JBBQCH010000082.1:0-15288 GCA_038318485.1 Geobacterales bacterium | reverse complement strand
GGCGTAAGTCCAAAAGCCGTGGTCTGGTATTCTATCGTCTCATGGAGCAATCTGTTGCAACCAAACCAGTTGTCTTAGATGATGTAACATTTGGTTATGACTGGCTAAATCACGTGAGGAGGAGCTAACTACCTACCCCATAAAATGAATATCACCTCGTCCGGCTTTATGTTAAACAATCTGAGGAGTTAGCTCGTTACTTTTCCATATCCTGGAACTGTCATTTGCCCGCAAGGTGATTTGCTACAAAGATAAACTCGTCGATGTAGTCGCTCTCCCCATCGTTGTTTAAATCATAGATGTTTTTTTGTGAACCGTTTTTTTAAAAAAGTGTTCCATCCAACCTGATCAGTTTTTATTGCTTTGCCAAGCCTGGGTGCAACTGTAAGTGGATATTCACAACTGTTTTCTCCTGCAATGATGCTTAAGGTTTTTTTCCAGGTATTGACTTACGGTATTGCTTCAATAATCCAGCAAAAATATTCACCGCCTTCCTTATTAACCGACAAAATTTTAGCGTTATCCAGAGCAAAATTCGGCGACGTCGTGCTGCCTGACGGAATGTATTTTAAATAGCGAAACGAGAACATTGATCACTCCTGGTTGCAGTTTTATTTCTAACGGTACTGATTATGAAAGCATTGTTTCCAAGTAGACAATGCTACTGTAAGAATCCATCTTGTAAAAGCATATTTAATAAGTTGAATATGCTGTGGAGATCGTGTAAAAGCTGGGCTTTACAGGCAACTTCATGATATTATTGATCTGTTGGGCGTGGCCTTTTCAACCCGGGGAAAGAATGTCAAGGGTGGTGACTATAATACAGGGAGAAAGAACGTTATGTTTGAAGTGCAGTACAACGATGAGATGGAGGCCGAAATCAAACGTCTTGAAGCAAAGAACCGGGCCATCGCGGCAGGCCATCCGGAATGGGAAAACGCTTGTGCTGTCTGAGGATGCGAGCAGACGGTTGATTCCTCCGACAGATGCAGCGGCTGCCTGTGAAAACCGCTATTGATTTCAAAAAGTGATGAAGGATTGCCAGGACGGCTGCCATGTTGACTAAACCGCAATTTCCTGTTGAAGTGTTCTACGATGGATCCTGTTCCGTATGCGCCACGGAGATAGAACATTATCTGCGCCAGGATCAGCGAGGGAATCTTCTGGCAGTGGATATCAGCGCTACGGACTTCAACCCTGAGCCATACGGTATCGCATTGGATGAATTCATGTACCAATTGCATGTCATTGACCGGAAGGGTGAAATCTATAAGGGGGTAGAAGCCTTCTGGGCAATCTGGCAGGCGTTCCCTTCTTCGGCAATTTATGGCACCATGGGAGCTGTTATAAGCTTGCCGCTGGTGACTTCTTTAGCCCGGTTGCTGTACAAGGGCTTTGCCCGCATTCGGCCTTATCTGCCGAAGAAGCACATCTGTGACAGCGGGACCTGTAAAATAAACCGTAAAGGTTGACCCCTTGAAAGACACGTCAGGAGCTACCATGATAGAGTTGTTACGCAAACGCCGCAGTATACGGAAATTTACCACTGAAAATATAGCCCCGGAAACCATCCAGACGATTGTTGAAGCGGCGCTCAGGGCACCATCATCGCGGGGTATTAATCCCAGGGAATTTATTCTGGTGGACGATCTTGAAATTCTGCTTAAACTTTCGCGGGCAAAACAACATGGATCGGAATTTATTAAAAATGCACCTTTAGGGATTGTCGTCTGTGCCGACAGCACTAAATCGGATGCCTGGATTGAAGATTGTTCAATTGCAGCAATAATAATACAGCTGACTGCACTGTCATTGGAGCTTGGCAGTTGCTGGATACAAATACGAAACCGACTGCATGCTGATAACAAATCAGCAGAAACCTACGTCCAGGAGTTACTTGGGCTGCCTGAAAATATAAAGGTTGCATCGATAATGGCTATCGGACATCCTGCCGAAAAAAAAGATCCCGTATCAGCTGATTTACTTCAGCTCAGCAAGATTAAAAACAACCTATGGGTTTGAAACCCGTCACAGGAGCGTCATCATGAATGAATTGAATTCCAGTTACACCCGTACCGCAGGACAGATAATAGTAAAGCAGAATGCGCTTGTTCGACAGGTTTACGCCTGGATGGGAGCAGGCTTAACCGTGACAGCCTTCATGGCACTGGTTACACTTTCCTCACCTGCAATTTTGAATGCAATACTTGGAAACCGTTTGCTGTTTTTCGGGCTGATAATCGGGGAACTGGCCCTGGTCTTTACCTTGTCCGGAGCCATAAACCGATTGAGCGCTTCTGCCGCAACGCTGATATTCATTTCATACTCGGCGCTCAACGGGGTTACTCTTTCGGTCGTGGCACTGGCCTACACCGCCAGTTCGATCGGCTCTACCTTCGTCATTACGGCCGGAATGTTTGGAGCCATGAGCATCTTTGGTTATGTTACCAAGCGAGACTTGACTTCGTGGGGCAGCTTTCTCTTCATGGGTCTTATCGGGGTGGTGATCGCCTCGGTTGTTAACATCTTTATGGCCAGCAGTGTGGTCTCATGGGTCATATCCGGCATAGGAGTCATGGTTTTCACCGGACTTACCGCTTACGATACCTGGAAGATCAAGGCAATGGCCGCTCAGGGAACAGAGGGCAGGAAACCGGCTATTCTCGGAGCTTTGACGCTCTATCTTGATTTCATCAACCTTTTTCTGATGTTGCTCAGGTTCACCGGTGATCGCCGCTAAAGGTTTCCAATAATGTTTGGGGAAGGTAGATGATGAAAAGAATAATGCAGTTTTATTCTGACAAGGACCTGTTTGCCCGCCATAGCGGAATAGAGCTTCTGGAAGTCGGGCAGGGCAGGGCGAAAGCCAGCATGAAGATTGAACCGTTTCATTTTAACGGAGCTAAAACTGTACACGGTGGCGCCATTTTTACCCTGGCCGATTTTGCTTTTGCAGTCGCCTCGAACTCCCATGGCACGCTGGCAATGGGAATCAATGCCAGCGTGTCTTTCGTGAAGGCTGCCACCAAAGGCACTCTTTACGCAGAAGCTATAGAACAGGCGCTGAACCCCAAACTGGCAACTTACCAGGTTAAAGTTACCGATGATGCTGATGGTGTTGTGGCCCTTTTTCAAGGGACGGTCTACCGGAAAAAGGAATCCATTATTACGGGAAACTATCCTGAAGAACTGAATGCTAAACAGTAGTCCGGGGCAATGTGGTGTCCATGGCTACTGCCAGTCCTTGCTGGAGTACGACTCCATTCTTCAGGTTAAGGGCTGAAGCCAGTTCAGGTGAAACCCGTGTACTTTCATCCACTCCCAGCTTTGCCAAAAGTCTTATGAATGGCAGCGTTGCTTCGGTAAGTGCTTGAGTAGCCGTATTGGGGTAGGCTCCCGGCATGTTTGCGACGCAATAGTGTGTGATCCCGTCGATACTGTAGGTTGGATCATCATGCGTAGTCGGCCGGCTGGTTTCGACGCAGCCGCCCTGGTCGATGGCAACGTCAACTATAACGGCTCCTCTTCTCATGCAGCTGAGCATGGCGCGATTTATCACGACCGGTGTCCTGCCGCCGGTAGCGTAGAGAGCGCCAACCAGCATGTCAGCTGATTCAATCTCCCTGACCAGTGAGTCATGGTCCAATGCAGCGGTTCTTACGGCACCATCCAATTCCTGTTCAATCTCTCTGAGACGTGCGCTGCCCCGATTGAGCACAACGGTTTCCATGCCGATTCGTGCGGCTATGCGCGCAGCCTCTTTCCCGACCGTTCCGGCTCCGATAACGACCACCCGGGCCGGGGCAACTCCCGGGATACCACAGGGAAGAACGCCGGTTCCGCCGTGGCCGCGCTGCAGGAAATAACTTCCTACCAAAGGAGCCATGCGTCCGGCGATTTTGCTCATGGGAGCCAGCAGAGGTTTTTGGCCGTCCTTTTCCAGTGTTTCGTAGGCGAAGGCGGTAACCCTTCTTTCCAGCAGAATGTTGGTCAGTTGAGGGTTGGGTGCAAGGTGCAGGTAGGTGAAGATGATTTGGCCTGGCCGCAGCAAATCGAACTCCTCCGGAAGGGGTTCCTTGACCTTCACGATCATTTCTGACGCGGCGAAGGCTGTGATTCGATCGACAATTTCTCCGCCGGCCTTGCGATAGTCCTCATCGGCAAAACTGCTTCCCAAGCCTGCTCCCTGTTCAACCAGAACCCGATGCCCATCCTGATGCAGTTGATAAACCCCATGAGGGGTAAGTGCTACGCGATACTCCTGTGTTTTTATCTCCCGTGCAAGTCCGACGATCATGGTTTTACCTCCCGAAGAAAACAGTTTGCATTTTTGGCCGATGAGTTTCTTTATCAAATGTATTATTGCCGGCAGAAAGAATCAAATTAAATTCCTTCAAAAAGCTCACTGCAAACTTTATCTTGTATTTTATTGAGTTTTCAATCGTTATAATTAAAATTAAGTTACGATGCGCTCCTGAAAGTGATGCTTACGCGAAAGACAGAAAGGTTGTTTTGTTGGTTTATCAATCCCTCACCTATGAGGTAACCGGCAGCGCTCGATGATATCTGCCAATCATTACCGTCATTTCGGCACGCAGTCCGGTCTGGACGGCAAATTCCGGCCACCGTGCCACTACCTCTGTAATTTCGGCAACGATCGTCGCCGGATCAGAGATACGGATCGATTTCCCAATATCAACCATATCTTTCACTGAGAAACCGTCCCGTTTGCCATTAATGGTCATCTGGTGGGTGTTTGTCCACTTTCCGGCCGGGTTGTGGGCATAGGTGACGTCATAGGCGGGGGATAGTCGCCAGATCCCGGTCTGATCCATCAGGAAGCCGATGTTTTTAGTGTGGTCGTCCTGATTACGCGCCAACACATTAAAGACCATCCTCCGGAAGAGCTGGGCAGCATCCGACTTGGGAAGCCTCAGCTTACGCATTACCTGGAAGGCCTGCTCGTAGCCATAGGCACCGGCCATATTGAAGTCGAAGTGGGCGATACCGCACAAGGACTGCATATGGACCTTTTGGCCGCCCTGGCGATCAAAACGCCTGGTCATGAAGTGCGCCCGTCCGTTCTCTTCTAACAGACGGCATTCAGTCATCTCGATTCCGGCTGCGCAGGCCATCAAGTGGTAAGCGTATTCGGTTCGGCCAAATTCTTTTGGTTCACCCAACTCCAGATCAGTGACACCATCAAACTTAAGCAGCCAGTGCTCGTAACCATTGGGGACATTGGCTTGGCCCGAGATGACCCTCCCTTTGGCATTCATCGCGATGATGGCTTTCGGACGGGCCCCGCCGGCTGAGGTTCCAACCCGAAGGATGTCCAACATGGCTTCGGCATTGGCCGATTCGTTGGACCCGAGGGCCACATCCAGCTCTTCCCGTGATTTCACTACCTCCTGAGCCAGGTTGACCAGCTCGGCGATCTCTACCGGGACTGCCTTATTAAAGTTGTGGTTGACCGGTGGGGCAAATTCCAAAGCCCCCATGCCGCGCTTACCGGTATAGCAAAGCCTCTCCACCGGGCCGAAGGTCTGCGCGTCGCGGCCCTGTCGAGCAAGCCAGGAGTCAATAATAGCGTTACCGAACTTATCCGGTAAGACATCAGCAAGAAGCCCGGGGAGCCCCATGTAAGTGGCCTTGTTCAGAACTGGAAAAGTGAAAATTTGACCGGCTCCCGAGTCGATTCCCATCTGCAAGGGTGATATATTCCACCCTTTCTTAAGAAAACCGGGATCGTATTCGAATGCCGCATAGCCGCGATCGTCCATCCAGGCAACGGCACCAACAAGTTCACCCCAAAGATAAATTTTAGCTGTCCTGTTTGGTGGCATCAAGATTTCCTCCTACCAATCAGAAGCTGGTGCTTGACTGGATCTACGTTTCTTTCCTGCTCGTTTTCTTTTTTTGCCTTGGCGTTCTGCCAGTGCCAGGGGGCTTACCGGTTGATCCGGGATCAGTATGTCCAGACCTTCGAGCTGGCCAAGTTCCCGCAGTACTGCAATCAAGGTGGAGATCTTGCCGTTTCCGCTCTCAAGCCGCTCGATCGTGCCCCTGGCCACCGATATAGCGGCTGCAAGCTCCATCTGGGTGAGGTTCTTGCGTAGACGCAATTCCTTGACCAGCCGGCCGATCTCGGCCTCGATACCAGCGTCCGTCATAGCATAGTAGTCCATAATACCTCATTTATAGAGATTTAAATGATATATTGCCTATTATTGACTTATAAATTAGTCATTATATGCATAACTTGATAATAATACTATTTGGTGATAAAACAAGTACAATATTTCATTTAATAGTCAAATAACGGGTTTTTTATATTTATGACTTATTTTTAAGTCATAAATATAAGGATTCTGCCATTGGTGGGGCCGTACTAATTGAACCGCCTTTTGGTTGCCCATGATACCCGGCAACAGGTGTTACGGAACTGGGACCGTACAGACCGGCGGCCTCCAAAAATGGAAGTCCTCTTCAAAATCTGAACAGCATAAACCGGCGTTGCCAACCAAGAAGGGCTAGAGTATCGTCACCCCGCCAAAGCCGCAGCACCAGTTACCGTTCCTGCACCGCTTAAGTAACATTCACCTTTATATTAAAAAAAGGCCACATCGTAAGGTGTGACCTTCTTTTTAGCTATATGTGACGAAAAACCTACAGGTTTTTGAGACCCTTGCCGGCAGTAAATTTGCCTGACTTGGAAGCTGCTATCTGGATTTCTGCGCCTGTCTGAGGATTACGGCCAGTACGGGCTGCACGGGTGGCTACCTCAAATGTCCCGAAGCCTGGGAAAGTGATTTTGTCACCTGCTTTGAGCAGGTTGGTGGTGACCTTCAAAAATGCGTCAACTGTTTCTGCCGCAACATTCTTAGGAACTTCAAGTTCAGCGGCCACTGCTGCTACAAATTCTGCCTTTGTCATGGGTTTTCTCCTTGATAGTGGTTGGTTTTGTTATCGTTTTACTGCCAATGCAGGAAAAATATCACAAGTTTGAAGAATTGTCAGTCAGGATTTTATTACGTATAAATGTCCGAAGCATCCTGGTTCAGCAAATCAATAACTTCGTGTCCTGCCATAACCATATCCCTCTGGCAGTCAGCGGCCTATGGTTAAACCAGCGTGCCACAATTACAGGATCAACATCGAGAATATTGCCGATAAACAGGCCTGTTTGTGAACCGGATTTCCATTTTGACCCTTATCGGCGTCTACAGTGAGCCACCTGTTATGCTTTAACATACCGATATTACGTTAAAGGCTGGGACAAGTTGTACGCCAGTGCCGTGTCAACCATTGAAAGGCTGCTGTCAATTTATCACGTCTATGCATCCCGAACAGAAAATATTGCAAAGGCATCAATCCTTTTGATATCAACACTTCCAATGTTTCCATCGGGATATATTTCCTCAGCCAGGTATGCCAGCTCGTCTTGTTCAAGGTGTTCCGGTACATCAATCCACCAGCCTTTGCTGCCATAAATGCCGCCATCATTCCAGCGATATCCACGCTGTTTGAGAATATCTTTCTTATCGAAGGGAGCACCTGCCGCACAGATTCTGGAGGTTATCACCTCCGATTTATCCAGAAGCACCTTGAAGATCGGAACTCCTGTATTTGGAAGCGCTTCCAGGAGCAGTCCCAGCACACCCTCAGCATCATCAAGCGCGCGGTGCGCGTTGATGAAGTGACCGCCGCATTTATACAGCAGGTATTCTAACGAACGAGAACTGATTAGTTCCTTATTCCAATCTATTTGGGACACAGTACAGGCCCACGGCAATTTTGAGAATATCGGGTAACGATCCTCTACAAACTTTCGGTCAAAGGCCGAGTTATGAGCTATCACAAGGGCAGCCTTCTCTGCAAGCATTCTTACCTGTTCGTCGTCAAACGCTTTGCCGGCAATCATTTCGTCGGTGATACTCGTGATTTCAGTGATCTCTTTCGCAAGCGACTGTCCTGGGTCCTCAAAGCCGTTGTACCTGTCTGTGATCCGAATGATTTCTGCCGTCACGGGATTATATTCAAATGCAACGATCCCCAACTCAATGATCTTGTCCTCCGTGTGATTCAGGCCGGTAGTCTCGGTGTCAATACAGAGACCGACCTTAAAATCATTTCCCTGGCGCTGTGTAAAACGGGCGTCCCGATCCAGGCTAAGTTTGCGGAGTACCGAATAGTCACCAGTGGCATGAAGTGCTGTAATAGCAATTTCAGCCTCCAGTGAATTCAAAGGGTATTGCTGATGTTTGTTACGTTTTGATGTCTTCATCTGTTTGCACACGACCTTAAATTTTCTTGGTTTCTGTCGCTTCTGGCTCAGTTTGCTGTTGAGTATTTGTGCGTAGTTCCGCTCCGCAAAGGGTAGCTAAAACGGATCCAGGTTTCTTTTCGTCTACTGAGAGAGTGCGAAGATCCGGAATGCTTCTCGATCAGAAAACCGCCCGGTGTTATTACCAGGTACAGCTTATACCATGCTACCATCTTGCTTTCAGCAGTCAAATGAACCGCATCAGTAAGGGCAGGGCGCTCAGGGAGTTGTATGCGGTGTTCGACGAGGTTTGCTGCAGTGAATCGGCGAAGGTGGATTTATGCACTATGAAGCGGCATGCGCACAGGAGCCGATCAATTCCGGCGAGGGTGATTGTGACAACCAATGGCAAGGGCATTAATGGATCGAATCGTTCCTTTGGTGCCCCTTCGATGATAACTAGCGGGTATAAGCGGCATATCTGTTTGTATAGACTGGTCTTTGTCCTGAGAACAGCGACATTATTCCCTTTAAAATTTTACTTTTGTTGACACTTCTTACCAGCAGCTTTACTGTTGATTCAAACTCAATCCACAATCCAAATACAACTATTACTGCGCCGCACAAGGTAATTGGTTCCATTTTCTAATCTCCTGACTTCGCTATTATTTACGATTACCAACTGATTACTACAGCTGACGATAAATACCTATCACCTTGCCTACTATTCTTAAATGGCCATCTTCCGGTCGAATAATGATCGGCCCCATGTCCGGATTCGCAGGCTGTAGCCGAATGTGGCCATCTTCCCGGTAGAAATATTTGACGGTTGCCTCGTCGTCAAGCATGGCAACCACGATATCCTTGTTGTCGGCAGTCAACTGTGGACGTACCAGCGCCAGGTCGCCGTCGAGTATGCCGGCGTTGATCATAGACTCACCGCTGACTTTCAAGAAAAAACAGCCGTCTCCCTTAATGGCCACCTGATCAACTGAGAAGTACCCTTGGATATCCTCAATAGCCGTAGAGAACTGACCGGCACGGACTGTACCTACGATCGGTAAGGAAACATGACGACTGTTCGGTGTCGTCAGTACAATTCCCCTGTTCACGTTTTCTCGCCTGATATACCCCTTCCGCTCAAGCGCACCGAGATGTTTCATGACCGGCAATGTGCCGGATACATTCAGATGCCCGGCTATTTCCCGCTGGCTGGGCGGGTAGCCATTGCTGTCTGAGAAAGACGTGATGAACTGTAGTACCTGACGCTGGCGCGGGGTTAGATTATTTCTGTTTTGCAGTTCATAGGTAGTCATATGACTACCATATACCATTCCAGCTAAAAGTGTCAACACAGATTTACTGACCACGAAGAAGATTTCTGCGCTGTTCAGGCGAAGCGGGCCGGATTTTTGCTGAGTGCCCCCCGGTTTTCGGAGATGGTAGTATCTGTTTCAGGTCATAAGGGTATTGTTTCTATAGGTGATGCTCAAGCAATGCTTGCTGTTAAATGCGGCCGACAACTTTATACTTAAAACAGATACACATCATTTAATTCCCTGCTGATCTACAAAGTCTTATTATAAATTAAGTGCTATTTGTAAGGCCAGAACTTGGCGTCATTGCATTGTCCGACTGACTCTGGTGCACATACTTTTCGATCTATCCAAATTGCGCCATCTAAAATTGCATTGTCCAGCCTAGCTCCGGTGATGCCTGCAAGATGAAAGTTGGCCATTTTAAGGTTTGCGCCTGTGAAGTCAACAAGCTCGAGATCTGAACCTCTTAGATCCGTCCGTTCTAGATTTGCATGGTTCAAATCTGTTCCCATCATCGAACAGTTGCTCAGATCAACTCCGACTAGATTGAGGCCACTGAGATTTAGGCCGGATAAATTGCGCGTCGAATTCAGAATATCAACTACCTGCTTATAAGTTACTTTTTGACCAGGTGTCAGATCGGGATTTGTCGCCGGTTTTTTCTTTTTGGTCTTTGTTGTTTTTACAGGCTCCGTAGCGCTGTTGTCAGACGTACCAGGAAAGATATTTGCTGTTGGCTGGCCAAGAACCATAATTTCAACATTTTCAGCCCGGACTGTTGAAACTGAAAAAAATGCCGTAATGCTAAATGCTATTGCCGCAGTTATAAAGTATCTCATTAATTGTCTCCGTTAGAAAATCTCTTAATTAAGGTGGTTGCCTCTGGAGTTGGACCAAGTTAACTAGCTGAATTAGCTGTAAATACATCTCAATAATAGCTGTCTTTCTGAGCTTAAACATATTTTTTCAGGGTCAAAAACGGCATTGTAAGGTTTCGGATTTTCTCTCAAAACACAGCAGTCAATCTGTCGCATTTCAATTTTCCCCCCATTTCTTTTATATGACTAGCATGGCCTTGGTCTCTTCAATATAATGTATACCGCCAACGGCAATGCTTTCCGTCCAACAGCATTCCCGCTGAGTTGCGCCATTGTTGATGGCGTCATGAACCCATTGTCTGTGCTGCTCAGAAAAATGCTCAGGGTCTGGAAGTCCGCAAAGGCTCCTCAAACTTGGCATGTCAATCACTCCGTACCGTGAGGTGATTTCTGGATTTCATTATATCCACTCATCTCCCATTCGGAGGGATGACTTGCGACATCTGCGCGAACCATTTTAAGATCGATATAAACAAGGCAACGAACCAGATGTTCATTCCGTTCGATGGCGGTAGTATGACAACGGTTCTCCCAGAAAGCATCCTTTCACTTTTTACGATGGTTAAACTCCTGAGCAGTTCTCCCTGCGATCAACTGCAGGCTCTTTGCTATCACATCAGGGCAACTATCGACTACCAGCAGGTGGATATGATTAGAGGTAACAACATAGTTGAGTGTCCGTAAGCCAAAGCGTTTTTTTTGACTTCAAAAAGCCAGAAATGCCAGCGCCATCTGTCCTTGGCGAATTTCAGGAGAAATTCCTTCTTATGGCAACGATGAGTAATGTGCAACACCTGTCAAGGAATATGATGTCGGTTCGCTCGCGCTATCTCTTAGAGGCTCTTTTCACCAGAAAAATCATAGCACTAAGGCTGAAAACAGAGTTAATAGTGCCAATTAACCTCATGGTTTTAGATAGTTAACTTGGTCCGACCCTGGAATTATGGCCATTTCAAGTAATCCATAGCAGTTATTCAGACCAAAACCACAATCTTACCTTTTTGTTGGTTTGATTCCATGTACCTGTGTGCTTCAACAATATTCTCTAGTAGAAAAGTCCGGTCGATTATTGGTTTCAATGATCCGTTTTCAAGCCCTTTGTAAATAAATTGTTTGCCGCGAGTCAGCCTCTCTGAGTACTTCACTATTTCAAACAAGGTGTATCCCCGTATTGTTAATCCTTTGGCTAAAGCTGCAAATAATGGAAAAGTGGTTGGTTCAGGTGACAATGCACCGTATTCAAAAATTGTCGCACCATGAGCAGCAGCCTCAGCAAGTTCTCCCAGTAAAGGTCCTGCAACGGGATCAAAGACCAATCTGGCTCCGTTACCCGACGTAAGAGACAGAACGCTTTCAACCAGATTTTGTTCATCAGACGAAATCACGTGATCTGCCCCTGCATCCATGAGAAAGGATCTCTTGTCTGGACCACGTGTAATGGCAATGGCGGTCGCCCCGACTGACTTTGTGATCTGAATCGCTGCCAATCCTACGCTGCTGCTCGCAGCGGTTATCAATACTGCGTCTTCTTTTTGTAATCGACCAAATTCAATAAGAGCACCGAATGCAGTTAGATACTGCATCCAGATTGAAGTTCCTTCTACTGGGGATAAGTTCTCAGGATAGTGAGCAACAGCGTAGGCAGGAACGATTGCGCTTTCACCGTAAACACCATACGTACCCATTGAAAAGGAAGGGATAGTACTTACTCGATCACCAATTGTAATCCCAATGGTGCCGGGTCCAACTGCGTCTACAATCCCTGAGGCTTCATAGCCGATGCGTGAGGGTAGCACCGGATTTTCCAGGTACTGTCCCTGACGGAACATTACTTCAGCACGATTTAAGCCGATGGCTTCAACTTTCAGACGAACATCTCCGACACTAGGTTCCACAAGAAGTGACTCCTCAATTTTGAGTACCTCGGCCGCTCCTGTTTCGTAAAAGCGAACAATTTTTGGCATCGTATTTCTCCCTTGCATTTGATGACGCACCGCAATAATCTTACTACTAAAATAGCCTCTCAGGTCAATACCCTCAGTTGAATATGTGTCGCAACTCTCCGATATCGTAAACAGGGCATTGCCCTTCTTCAAGTTCCTCCATCGTTATTATCCCCATATTCAATGCAACCACGAGCGGCATCATTGAAGCCAGCGGGCCCTTGTACTGGATGGCCCCTGGGCTCCTAGAAGAATTGCCTTCCGCCCAGTTGTCGCGGTTTTGAACATAGGCCTGGAACGCCGGTGAATCGAGTTTTACCAAGGCTTTTTCAATGACGGGTCTGACAACCCCTTTCCGATCCTCGCCGTGAATCAGCACTGCAAGCGGGATCCCGACCGGTTGTGACCCGCTGCTGAGATTGATCATGGACGCCATGTAGCCGGTGTGCCCCCCAAGTGCCAGGCAGCCGGCCGTAAGCCCAAGGTTCATGGAATAATCGGCGTCGAAACGGGTTGGCGCACCACAGCGCCCTTCGTATCCGAGGAACCCGGATTGCACGGTGAACACAAATTTCAGGAAATTATTCCTCTCCGTATCGCTGGAAAAAACCAGTTCCCCTGATTTCTCGTAAAGATTCGGGTTGTGCTGCATATCCTGAATGCGGTCTTTCATCATTCTGATCAGAAGGTTCTCGGACGGTATTTGGGAAACCTTGAGGTTGCCGTGGTCGTCACGGTCCAGCAACATAGCCTCTACAATGTCGTCAGGGAGCGACATGAACAGCTTTTTGGACGCTTCGGACAACTCCTGGGCATCTACGATAAAATCCTTTTTCACCCTGGTGGAGAATTCCATCTCTCTGGCAACGTAACCAATCTCACTGATCTGGTAGTCAAAGCCGAGTATGTGCGGATGCATCAGGATGTTGTCCACCCCGTATTTTTCTTCCAGTTCCTTTACGTTCTTCGTATTGAGGAATCCATTTGCGGTAAGTATGCCCGCATCCATCAGCCCCTTTTTTATTGCCATGAGTCGTGCCGACAGCCTGTTAAGCTCACCGATCAGCTTTTTCATCTCGGGGATGAACTCGATTATGCCTTCAGGAATCACCCCGACACCGTATGTTTTCTCTTGCTTGGCGCGATTGACAACAACTCCGGTCATGTAGGAGACGACGTCGTGCAGCGATTGCTGCCGCTCGGCGACTTCCTCGGAGATCAGGGTCATGTGAGGGCGTGTCTGCAGGGATATTTCCAAGGCGATATGGCTGGCGGAACGGCCCATTACCTTGTAGAAAAACCAGTATTTGCCCTGTGATGCGGCATCTGTGAGAAGGTTTCCTATGGTTTTGCTGTAGACCCGCGCTGCCGTATAGAACCCGAATGATATGGGGAGCAGGGTCCTGTCGCCGATGTGCACCTGCAGGTCGCCGTCAATAGTTTTGGGTACCCCGACTACGGCACACGGTTTAGCCATAATCCCGGCATTGAACTGTTCGCTCAGGTACTCGGCCAGTTCGATCGCGTTGGTGTTTGAATCGTCGCCGCCGACTATAATTATACCGTCCAGCCTGTATTTATGAACGGTTTTGAGAACTGCAGCAAACCTTTCGGGAGAATCTATTTTAGTCCGTCCGGTACCCAGATAGTCAAAACCGCCGGTGTTGATGAGCTCTTTTAATTTATTGCTGCTTATCATTAATCCCTCACCCTTGATGAGGCCATCAGGGCCTTTCTCGAATCCTATAAGTTTGTTGTGCCGCCCAAGCGCTTTCAGTATGCCGGAGAGGACATTATTGCCTCCGGATGCAGGGCCGCCGGAGAAGATCACGCCGATCTGTTTGCCCGTTACGTCCTGAATGTACTCGGAGAGTTCCTCCGTGGCCTCGACAAGCAGCTGCGTCTTCATGTTCGGGAACTGCCGTTGCAGCAACGACTCATCCTTAACCGGAAGAAGCTCATCCGAAACGGTGAAGGCGGCAGGTCGAATCTTTCCGTCGAAAAGAAAGGACTTCGACACCTGTACCGGCAGACCGGCGAGAAACCGCTCGGTAGGGGAAGTCCGCATTGTGTTGATTTCCTTCTCCATTACCTGGAACTCTTCAGACATGACATTCATAGATAACCTCCGTCACCAAGTTTTCGCCCGGATTGTTGTTACTTGCGTGAAATCCTCAGCGCCTTGCCTGCATGGCATCCTGCAGCAGTTGCAATATTTCATGATGGGACTCCTCCTCTGCATACATCATGGCATTTTTGCCATACTTGTCGATGACGTCCAGATCAATCCCCGGGACGTCCAGGAGGTTCTTGACCATTTCGACTTTGCCATTCTTCGCAGCATGCATTAGTGACGTCTTGCCGTTTGGTCGCCTGCTGTTCACTTCAACCCTGGCCACCTGCAGCAGCTCTTTCACTATTCCGGTCCGGCCATTCCTCGAGGCAATAATCAGCGCCGTATCCTCATATTCGTCCCTGGCATTCACGTCGATTCCCGCTGTTTTGAGCAATTCCCGCATTAACGCGATATCACCGTTCTTTGCGGATTGCATCAAATGGACATTGCATTCCGATCTATTCGGGTCACTCGTCTGAGCATCGTTTCCGGACGGTTCTTTGTTTTCTGGGACATTATTTGTATTCATGTATCCTCCTTCTCGATGGTTAATAGATATATAATAAATCATTTCGTAACAGTCGCAATGCGGGCATATCAAAAAACACACAGAAGTCTATTAATCTAAATGGGGTAGGTAGTTAGCTCCTCCTCACGTGATTTAGCCAGTCATAACCAAATGTTACATCATCTAAGACAACTGGTTTGGTTGCAACAGATTGCTCCATGAGACGATAGAATACCAGACCACGGCTTTTGGACTTAC
>JBBQCH010000081.1:0-15346 GCA_038318485.1 Geobacterales bacterium | reverse complement strand
CATCGAAAGGATCTCGCCGCCGATTGCGTTCATCTTGGTATGGAATTCCAGGCAGAAAACACCATCGCCCAGATCGATCAGTGATGCTCCGCTGTTCTTCTCCACCACCTTGTTGTTTTTCTTGAGGATCGTGAGGCTGATATGGCCAGGCTTCTGCGGAACTTCGCGGTAGCCGCCATCCTGAATGCAGTAGTAATAATTTTTGCCGTTCTCGAATTTGTAGAACCGCTCGATCGCCTTTAGTCCGGCCGGGACCTGCAGGCCGTCTTTTTCGGCCCTTTCCACAAAACAGGATACTCCGACGGCATCCAGCATCTCGAAGGGACCCAGTTCCCAGTTGAAGCCCCACTTCATCGCGTTGTCGATATTGACGATGTCGTCGGCGATTTCCGGAATCCGGTTGAAAGTGTAAATCAACGTATCTCGCAGGTTGATCCAGGCAAAGCGGGCCGCCTTGTCGCTGGCTGTGATCAGCGACTGGAGCCGTTTGGCCGGGTCATCAATGGGCTTGGCCGCTTCAATTGAAGCAAACTTGGGACGTTGCAAAGGTGCATATTCACCGGTTTTGTAATCGTAGTAGAAAAATTCCTGGCCCTGCTCCCCTTTTACCTTCTTGAAAAAGCCCTGTTTGCTCTTGTTTCCCAGCAGACCTTTGGCCACCATCTCTTTTATGAAATCCGGAAGCCTGAAGATTTCCCGCTGCTCGTCGTTGACCAGCAGCTCATAGGAGTTGTCAGCCACATGCTGGAGGGTATCGATTCCGACCAGATCGGCGGTGCGGAAGGCAGCACTCTTGGGGCGGGCGGTTGCCGGACCGGCCACGGCATCCACCTCTTCCACTGTCATATCCATCTCAAGCATGGTTCGCACACAGTTGCTGAGGGCATAGACCCCGATCCGGTTGGCAATGAAGTTGGGGGTATCCTTGGCGTAGACGATGCCCTTGCCCAATCGTTTGGAGATAAAGTCTGCCATAAAGGCGGTCACCGCCGGGTCGGTAGCGCTGCAGGAAACGATTTCCAGAAGACGCATATAACGGGGTGGATTGAAAAAGTGGGTTACCAGCAGGTTTTTGCGTATGTCTTCCGGCAGGCACTCCGCCATCTCATTGACCGAAAGGCCGCTGGTATTGGTGGAGAGGATGGCGCCTTCTTTCAGATTCGGTACAACCTTTTCGGTGAAGAGCTGCTTTTTGATGGCCATGTTCTCGATGACCACCTCTATGACCCAATCGCACTCCTTCAGCCTGGCCATGTCATTATCAAAATTCCCGATCTCGATATTGGCCGCATAGCCCGGCAGGAAAAAGGGAGCCGGCTTCATCTTTTTCAACCCCTCAAGCCCGGCCGCAGCGGTACGGTTTCGAACTTTGGAATCACTGATGGTCAGTGCAAAGGACTTTTCAGCATCGTTAGGTTCTTTGGGAACTATATCCAGCAAAACTACCTGAATACCCGCATTGGCCAGGTGTGCAGCAATGGTTGCTCCCATCACCCCCGCGCCCAGAACCGCAACCTTATTGATTTGTCTCATTATTTTCCTCCCTATCGGTAACTGAATGCAGTGTGCATCAATTGCTGTGATCAAGGTACATATCTTCTATCTTTTGCTTGTACTTTTCATAAATCACCTTACGCTTGAGCTTCAGCGTAGGGGTTAATTCACCGCCTTCGATCGAAAAATCATGGGCCAGCAGTACGAATTCCTTGATGCTTTCGTAAGAAGCCAGGCGAGTGTTGATCTCGGCAATTCTCTGATCGTACAGTTTTCGAACCGTCTCGTTCATAACCAGGTCCTCCAGTTCGTAATAATTAAGGTGTTTGTCCTTGGCAATTTCAAGCAGACGCTCCAGGTTCGGCACTATCAAAGCGGTCAGATAAGGCTTCCGGTCACCATAAACAAAGGCCGAAGAAACATACTTATCCATCTTGAGCTCGCTTTCTATCGGTTGCGGCGGAATATTCTTGCCACCGGCAGTAATAATAAGCTCTTTCTTGCGGTCGGTTATGTAAACAAAACCACCATCCAGGCAGCCTGTGTCACCGGTTTTGAACCAGCCATCATGAATGGCCTCGGCAGTAGCCGCCGGATCGTTGTAATAACCTAGCATCACCTGCGGACCCCTGACCAGGATTTCACCATCGTGTGCAATTTTAAATTCCGTCTGTTCCAGAGCAACCCCGACAGAGCCAAAACGGATGTGATTGAAGTTGTTAAATGAAAGCGCCGGACTAGTCTCGGTAAGGCCATAACCTTCAAATATCGGGATGCCGATGATCCAGAAGAATTCATTAATTGTTTTGTCCAACGGCGCCCCGCCACAGCAAAACAGCTTCATGTTTCCTCCGAATATGGCCCTGACCTTGCTGAATACAAGTCGGTCAGCCAGCGCGTACTTAAACCCGAGTAAGGAGGACGGCTGTTTATGGAGATATTTTGCCTCAACAAACTTTTTGCCAACATCCACCGCCCAGTGGAATAGATTCCTTTTGATCACCGACATCTGGTGCGCATTTTCAAAAATCCGGTGGTAAATTTTTTCAAACAAACGGGGAACGCTAATCATAAGGGTCGGTTTGACCTCCATCATGTTTTCCGGAACCTTTTCAATACTGTCCGCAAACGCTATTAGGGCACCGTTACGAATAGCCAGGTAGTAACCGACGGTCCTTTCGAGGATATGGCTCAAAGGCAGGAAACTAAGCAGCACATCATCCTTGCTGATGACGCCACTCTGCTCAGTCAGATACCGGGTATTGGTGAGGATGTTGTTATGCGAGAGCATAACCCCCTTGGGAACACCGGTGGTACCGGACGTGTAGATCAGAGTCAGCATATCATCGGTTGTCAGACGATCAATACCGGACTCAATATCCTTTCTTTCCTCTGCAGAAATGGGAGTGTCAATCTCTGACATCTGATAAAAGGTGCAGACCGGCAAAACGTTCTCCCCTAGAAAACGCTCGAACGACACAACCAGTTCGACCCCCGGTATTTCAGCCCTGATCTTGAGCAGCTTGGTGTACTGGAATTTGCCGGATACAAACACGATCCTGGAGCCCGAATGGTTCAGCATGTACTCAATTTGCTCGGGAGTGTTGGTTGGATAGACAGGAACGGTAACAGCCTCTGCACACAAAATCCCCATATCTGCGATCACCCAACCGGCTCGGTTTTCAGAAAGTATGGCGACCCGGTCACCCGGCCTGATGTTCAGCTTCTTCAGCCCACGCGCGACCATAAGCGCCCGCTCATAGTATTCGGCATAACTCAAAGTGACGTACTTACCCTGCTTGCGATACTTCAGGGCAATCCGCTCCCGATATTTAACAGCATTTGCTCGCAGCATATCAGGAATTGACCTAAATGGGACCTCATTCACACGCCACCACCAGTGCAGATATATTTTTCACAACGCTATATAACATTGACATTCACGTCAAGTATAAAATCATTTTATTTTAATAGGTGGCAACTATCTAACACATGAATACCTTTACACACACAATTTCATTTTACCACATATCCATTTATTATGCAGATCTTGCAAAACAAAAAGCACAAAGGGTGTGACTTACTGTATCGGGATTTATTCGGTATACAAGAAAATATATATAAGCTTTATTACGCTTTATTTTAAATACTTATCTGTACTGACCAGAATCGTTAAACTGCCATAACGATCTTACTGAGCATTCTTTTTCCCTTACACACTTTATTCTTGACATGCGTGTCAAGGTCATCTATTCATTCTATAATATCGTTCTATGCATTCAGTATACCCGCAAGACATCGCTCAGTATCAGGAAAGGAGATTGCTATGAAAAAAGGATCCGTATTGGCAGCATGCGTCACGACAGCAGTTGTGGGAACTGCAACAATGTCGTTCGGAGCGGGGTTCAAGATTGCAGAACAGGGAGCCAAGGCCATGGCCATGGGCAATGCCTTTGCTGCCCTGGCTGATGATGCCTCCGCGCTCGCCTACAACCCGGCCGGCATTGCCTTCCAAAAAGGCTCACAACTGCAGATCGGAAGCACCACCATCCTTGTTCCGCAAACAGAGTTTAACGGCACAACTAAACTCAGTTCAACACAGGTCTCCGAAAAAGCCAATCGCGACATTTTTATAGCACCCACCGTATATGCTACCACTTCGATGGAGTCAGTACCCCTTTCCTTCGGCCTTGGCATCAACTCTTTTCACCCATTGGCAAAGCGCTGGGACGCTAGTAGTGAATTTCGCGACAGCATTATTGAGATTTCGATCAAACCTATAAATTTCCAGCCAACAATGGCCTATCGTCTCGACGACTGGAACCTGGCAGTGGCAGGTGGTCTGGATATAACCTACGCCCAAGTATCATTACAAAAAATGGCGTACACACAATTACCGCCATCACTTGGCGGAAGCTATGCCGAACTGGGCACCCTGGGTGCCGATGCAACCGGAGTTGGATATGGCTACAATTTCGGCCTGCAGTGGAAACCGTTCTCAAACCTGAGCTTCGGCGCCGCCTATCGGAGTGAAATCAAACTCGATCTGGAAGGTGACGCCACCTACCTTGCTACAACTGCAACCGGCAGAAACCCTGAGTTTGGACTGGCCAACAAGCTCAAAGCATCTGCATCTACCAGCATTACGCTGCCGGATGCACTGACACTTGGCGTAGCATGGAAACCAATCGACAAACTTACTCTTGAATTCGATGCTGAACGCACCGGCTGGAGTTCATACAATAAGCTGGAACTCAAATTTGAAGCCCCAATGGCTGCGACTTTCAACAACAAGCCCGATGCCAAAAACTGGGAAGATGTCTGGGCCTACCGCTTTGGCGCTCAGTTTGCCGCCACAAAGAATCTTGACCTGCGTGCCGGATATGCCTATGACAACAGCCCGATCCCAAGTTCAACTCTCAGCCCGGAATTACCGGATGCCGACCGCCATAATTTCAGCATCGGTTCAGGCCTGCACAACGAATTTGGCTCCATAGACTTGGCATATATGTGGGTTCACTGGATTGACCGCACGATAGTTAACGCAAAAGAGGCCGGAACTTTTAAAAGTGATGCCCACCTGTTTGCCGTATCAGTTACTTATAAATTCTGATTTATTTGTTAATATAGTCACATTGCGTCACGTGGGAGCCAAAGGCTCCCACTTTCATTTCAAGAAGCTGAAGTTGCTAGGTAAACAGTGAATAGCCAGTGTGCCAAGGCTTCAAAGGACAAGAACAGCTTACAACAATCCAGCCACTTATCCAGAATCTAACAATGATTTATTACAATTTATAATACCGGATAAGGTGGTGAGCCCCTATACCTTTATCAACCCGATGGGATTCAAAACAGTATCACCCAACAAATAACACGAATGAAAAAGGGAGGCATTATAAGGGTAAAGCAAATGGAAAGGGGTCTGATTGTTTGTAATCATTCCGACAAATATGTAAGATGTCTCGACAGCAATGAATGAGCATAAAAAAAAGGGGAAACCTGAATGGATTCCCCCTTTTTGATTGACTGAATTAAATCCGGCAGTTATTTCTTTAAGCGCTTCCTTGCAAATGCCAGACCGGCAAGCCCTGCGCCAAGAAGGATGAATGTAGACGGCTCTGGCACGGCGTTGGATGGTTCGATCGCCTCGGTTGTACGAATGCCGAATGTAAACCCATGCCAGTACTCCGGAGTAGGCACTGTCCATTCAAATGTACTGAATGTCCCAAGAAACTGAATGGTTCCATGCCCTTCATTGCCTTGAAGTATATCTCCCGGGAGTTGAGCTAATGCTGAAGGGCCTCCACCCCAGTATCCAACTCCCTGACTCACTATTGTGAATGGAGCATTGAAATCATAAGTCGTGTTTGACCCCACCTGGCCAAGGCTGACAATCGACATGATAGGGTCTTTTATTGCTGCAGAAAGGGATACTATGTAAATCTGATTTTGGCCACCTTGTAGAGCTATGATGTCAGTACCTGGAGGGGCATTGTCAACTTGACTGCTGATGTATGGCGTGGAGGGGTTCCAATAATTAGTCCCGCCATTGGTTTGTGCAAAGGCAAAGTTTCCAGGAGCTCCATTTGCGTAGACAGCTTTCAAATCGACTGCAACTGTCGATGAGTCCGGAAGTGTAATTGTCCCTGACGCTGTCCCGCCGTTTACATCCGCCGCAGTCCAGTCTGTATAGTAATACGGTACGGCAGAGGCAACAGAAGCAATTAACAAACCGGCAAAAAATATCGTAACTATGGTAGTAATTTTTTTTATCATAGTACTGCTCCTTTTTTCTTAAGTTATTTTATTTCCTGTTGTCGGTATAATTATTTTAGTTATCATAACGCATGTATTATGCCAAGCTTGTATCTAACTAAAATGTATACTTTTTGCGATAGGCGGTACCATGTGCGCTTCATGGGTGTAAGGTATTTCGACAAAAGATTTCAGTTTTTAACAACCAGTATGACGTAGTTAAGTTTATTGATTTTCTTTATAAGTTTACCAATTTAACTACGGCATCCCCATAGCACCGTCCGTTTAGCCAGACTCGACAATACCGGTCGTTTCGACTGGCAAGGCTAAATGGCATTTTGTCCCTCGTTTTCCAATAAATTTTCCTCAATTTTCGATTTTCCCGCCCCGATTTTACAGCACTCCGATTGCAGCGATGTATTGAACTGCATGGAAGATCATATTTGTAACGATAATTATTTTTTACATTTAATGGCTATATGTAAATAATAGTTATCACTATGAATAAAAGAACCGTTAAAATATATCCATCTTCGGCAAAAGAGCTCGAAGCATTAGGACAGCGTCTCAAGGATGCACGGTTGCGCCGACGCTTTTCCATGGAGACGGTCTGTGCCCGGGCGGATATATCGCGTCCCAACCTCTACAAAGTGGAGAATGGCGACCCGTCTGTCGCCATAGGAATTTACGTACAGGTACTGCGTGTCCTGGGACTGGTTGAAGATTTGAGTATGATCGCCAAGGAAGACACGTTGGGCCGACGTCTCCAGGATGAAGCACTGCCCCACCGAAAACGGGCTCCCAAGAAGACTCAACAAGCTGGCGGATCAAATGGCTAAGGTACAAGGCGAACAGATATGGGTCTGGCTTAACGATCCGTCATTCGGTCCCTTGCAACGGATAGGCACGCTGTCCCGTGGAGACCGGGGAAGTGTGCGCTTTGCCTATGACCCGGCCTGGTTTAAGAAGGCCCATACCTTCCCTCTTGGCCTGGAACTGGACCTGACTGCCGGCGAGTTCTATCCGGGCAATGCAAACTTCGGAGTTTTCATGGATTCCTGCCCCGACCGGTGGGGACAGGCCCTGATGAAACGGATGGAGGCGGTCGAGGCCCGGGAGCAGGGGCGCATGCCGAGAACACTCGGAGCGTGGGAATTTCTGCTGGGCGTCCAGGACTGCACCAGGATGGGAGCGCTCCGGTTCAGCCGCCCGGATGCAGAGATCTTTTTGGCCGATGAAGTACGCTCGGCGCCGCCGGTTGCGCGAATTGCTGAACTGCAGGCGGTGGCCTTTGAGTTGACCAGGAAGAAGCAGGATGACCTGGACAAGATCAAGGAGTGGCTGAAGGTTCTGGTTGCACCAGGCTCATCTCTTGGCGGCGCTCGCCCGAAAGCCAACCTGGTGGATGAAGACGGTAGTCTCTGGATCGCCAAGTTCCCGTCAGCCGACGATGATTACGATGTCGCGCTCAGGGAAATGCTGCTGCAGGAACTTGCACGGGAGTGCGGGATCACCGTCCCTGCTTCCCGTCTCATGCAGATCGGAGGAGGGTATCACACGTTCATGGTGAAACGATTTGACCGGATCGGCGCCACCAGACGTTTCTTTGCATCTGCCATGACCATGACCGGACATCAGGACACTGAGGATGCCGGTTATCTGGAACTGGCCGAGTTTATCGCCACTTGTGGCGAGCCTGATCATATCACCGGCGACCTCGCAGAGCTTTTTACCAGAGTAGTATTCAATGTTACTACTGCCAATCGTGACGACCATCTCCGCAATCACGGTTTTATGAGGACTCCTTCCGGCTGGCGGCTTGCCCCGGCTTTTGACATGAATCCGTCATTCAAAAAGGATGAGCATGCCCTGGTCCTGGATCTCTATACCCGGCAGCCGGATTTGGCTGTCGTACTGGAAACGGCGGAATACTATCGTCTTGGAATGGGCCAGGCTAAGGAGATTTTCAGCCGGGTATGCAAGATTGTCGGGGGATGGAAGGCTAGTGCCAGGAGGCTAGGATTGTCATCTCACGAAATTTCCGAAGCTGAGCACCTTTTTCTGACTATTTTTTAGTGATATATCAATATGTTATATAATTTTTGCAATATTGGCGAGTTAACACTGCACAAACAAAAGTACCCGCCTCATTTAAAAGGCGGGTACTGATAATATCAAAAACAGCCGTTTCGACAGCACTGACTGAACTGGAAACCTTACGTTCAGACCAGTTCCTCATTCATTGCCCCGCTGCGATAACCCTGCAGATCCAGCGCCACGTACTTAAAACCGGCCTCTTTCATCATCTGAACGATCTGATCCCGCAGAGCACCGGTGGCCAACTCGAACTCCTGCTGCCCAAGTTCGATCCTGGCGACGCTGCCATGGTAGCGAACGCGGAGAATGCGAAATCCGAGCGTTCGCAGTAATTCTTCGGCCTGCCCAACCTGGCTGACCCGTTCAGGAGTAATGGCGGTACCGTAGGGAAAACGACTGGAAAGACAGGCAAAGGCCGGTTTATCCCATGTGGACAGTTCCATCTCCCTAGAAAGATCCCGGATATCCTGCTTCGTGAATCCGGCTTCTTCCAGTGGTCGTCGCACCCACAATTCGTCCGCCGCAACCCGTCCCGGCCTATGATCACCGGCATCATCTACGTTGGTGCCGTCCAGCACATATTCCAACCCCTCTTCGTCGGCTATTTCCCGCAGTTTGCCGAACAGTTCCCGCTTGCAGTAGTAGCAGCGGTTGGGTGGGTTATCCTTGAACTCGGGTATATCCAGTTCTTCGGAAACTACCAGCCGATGCCGGCCGCCGATACGTTCAGCCAGCTGTCTGGCATCAAGCAGTTCTCGCTCAGGATAGGTTTTGGATGTAGCCGTAACCGCCAGAGCACGGCTGCCAAGGACTTCAACCGCGACGGCAAACAACAGAGATGAATCCACTCCGCCGGAGTAGCCGATTACACATCCACCCATTTCTTTCAGAATATCACGAAGCCGTTTTGACTTCGCCTGCAGCTGGTTTTCCATTATCGATGTTCTCCTTAATTCCGTAAACCTCAACAAATGCAATCTGAGGCACCTAAATTGTATTTTGTCAAATTCGGGATAAGATTAACACGATCGTAACTACGGTAAAAGCGGAAAGCCGTGACCACCTCGCACAACAGGGATAGTACGGCATCCCGAGTGAAGCGGATAATCTGGAATGATGGTTGCATTTGGTCGCGGCTTATTGCAAAATCCTCAGAAAAATCGTTGGATGGATTTCGGGAATGGCAGTCGGGAAAAACGTATGAATATTACTGTAAGATTGTATGGTTCTTTGTGCATCGGACGATTCAGCTCGGAAATCCGCAACTACCCGAAACTCACTGATATAGCAGCAATTATCCAGGATCTCGGTGTTTCTCCGGAATACCTTATCCGGCTTAGAAACGGCCTGCATGCATCGTTTGATGAAGTGCTAGAGGACGGTGACACTGTTTCCCTTCTTCCAATGCTTGACGGCGGCTGAAACCACCCGGCCGGCCGCTGACAAAAAAAACATATCCCAAAGCAGGTCATTATCATTCAGGAGCAAGCTTATGCGCATACTGAGTCAGAATCCAGTGGCAGATCCATCTACAGTATTGTATCGCCGGTGTACCGTCGACCTGTCAACCGGCACAGCTAAACAGGCGGATGTCCACTGCCGAAACCTTGAAGATGTTCTGGGCGGTTTTGGAAGATCGTATCAGATTCTGGCGGAACGCAGGATTTCGGAAGCCTACTGCCCGGAAAACCCGCTGATCCTCAACATTGGCCTTCTGACCGGCTCAACTGTAATGACCGGCCTCAGAGCGTATTTTTCGTCCTACAGTCCGCTCAAGCAGTCAAAGAAAGGGCTGCCCTCCGCCATGTGGTCCGCCGGAAGCGGCAATTTCGGCAACAAGCTGAAATGGAGCGGTGTGGATGAGGTTATTTTTGAAAACCGTTCCGAGGCGCCGGTATATGCCGTTTTCCGTGAAGGTGAAAATGGCGTGCAATTCGAACTCAAACCGGCCGGGCACCTGCTGGGCCTTACCGCTCACGAGAAGATCATGGCCTTACACATGGAATATGCCGATGCCCATTTTGCCGTGATCGGCCCGGCCGGCGAGAACTTCAACAATGTGTATATGGGGGCGATCGTCCTGAGTACAGACAATCAGCTGAAGTCGGGAGAAGCAAAATCGCGCTTTGCCGGCCGGGGCGGCATGGGCAGCATGATGGGCTACAAAAATCTGATTGCGATTGTCGCCCAGAGCAGCGACAAAATGGGCAAAATCACACCAGACATGCGAGACGTCAACCGGGATATCATCAAGAACGGCGGTTCCGCCAGGTTTCAGCCGGTCAGCCAGGGTGGTCACGGCGGCACTTGGGCCAATATCGATGTACTGCAGGCCTTTCATGCTGTCCCGGAAAACAACTTCCGTCCCAAGGGAGATGAGGACGTGGCGGGACTGTACCGTGCAAACGTGGAGAAGGATTTTGAAATCCTGAGCGAAGCCTGTTTCCGCTGCGGCATCCGCTGCCACAACAACCTCTACCACCGCAATGAAAACGGCAGCCGCGGAGCGCTGGCGGCAAAATTCGACTTCGAGCCGCTGATCCTGTTCGGGTCAAATATCGGCATCAATAATAGCCGTCAGGTCACAGAGCTGATCCATCTGTGCGATTCGCTCGGCATGGATGCCATATCCCTCGGCAGCACCATCTCCTATCTGCTTGACTACAATGCCCGCCATCCCGACAAAGCGCTCTGCAACGGAGTCGGCTTCGGCCAGTTCGAGCAGATCAGGGATTTGATAGTACAGACTGGACATGGCCGGCTAAGCGAGATCGGGCGGGGAAGCAAGCGACTCTCGGAACAACTCGGAGAAACATCCTATGCCATGCATGTCAAGGGTCTGGAACTGCCGGCCTACCTGCCGGATACCAACCCGGCTTACGCCTTCGCGATTGCCGGCGGACACATGTCGATGGGAACGCACATGTATCTTGCCAAGGAAGGGAAAACCGGCCTGGATGACTGGGTCGAGGTCATTACCCGGCAGGGCCTGCTGCAGGTGGGCTATGATATGCTCGGCCTCTGCAAATTTGTCGGAGTTGGCATGGGGCATGAGCTGATTTCCAGGGCAATCCATGAAGCGACCGGCTTGAAAGTTTCTTCCGAGGAGATTGTTGCCACCGTCCGGCGCGCCTACCTGAGAGGGTTGGCTCTTGAACTACGCCAAGGTTACGAGGACGATGATTATACACTGCCGGGACAGGTTTTTGACAATCCGAACCCCAATGTAACCCTGCCCGCTTTCATCACAAAAGATTTTTTTGCCCAGATGAAAAAGAGGGTCTGGGCGGTTTTCAATGCCGAGATGGATAGGCTGCTGCCGAAATAATCAGGATCAGGTGACAATAATGAACATTATTGGCAAACAATTTATCAACGGCCAGCGGATTGCCGAATCCAATGTCACATTCTCCTCCATTGATGCGACAAACGGGACGGCGCTTCCCGGCACGTTTTTTGAGGCAACCAAAGCGGAAGTGCAGCAGGCTGTCGCAGCTGCGACAGCCGCATTTTCACTCTTCCGGCAAACCGGCATTGAAGAACGGGCCCTGTTTCTGGAAACTGTCGCCGGTGAAATGGATGCCCTCGATGACGACTTTGTTCGGGTGGTAATGCAGGAAAGCGGCCTTCCGGAGTCCAGGGTTCGCGCTGAACGGATGCGAGCCAGCAACCAGATGAGCCTCTTTGCAAAAGTGCTGCGTCGGGGTGAATTCCTGGGTGCCCGTATTGACACGGCCCTCCCCGAACGCCAGCCCCTGCCGCGTCCGGATATCCGGCAGTACCGTATTCCCCTAGGACCGGTAGCCGTATTCGGTGCAAGCAACTTTCCGCTGGCATTCTCCGTCGCCGGAGGTGACACCGCATCGGCCCTTGCAGCCGGCTGCCCGGTAGTTGTCAAGGCCCACCCAAGCCATCCGGCCACATCCGAACTGGTGGCCGGGGCGATTGTTCGTGCCGTCGAACGCTGCAACCTGCCTGCCGGTGTCTTCGGCATGCTGTTTGGCGATATGATCGGCGCCGATCTGGTAAAAGCTCCCGGCATCAAAGCGGTCGGCTTCACCGGATCGCTGAAGGCCGGGCGGGCTCTCTGCGAGCTGGCGGCACAGCGCCCGGAACCGATTCCGGTATTTGCCGAGATGTCCGGCATCAACCCGGTCATCCTTCTGCCCGGGGTCCTTGAGCGCCATGGCGAGCAGATCGCTGACGGTCTGGCCGCCTCCGCCACCCTGGGGTCGGGCCAGTTCTGTACCAAACCGGGGCTGGTGATCGGATTTAAAGGGGCGCATTTTGATCGTTTTTGCAACCTTCTAGCCACAGCAATCGAGGCGAAAGAGCCGACTGTGATGCTTAACCGGGGAATCCTGAAAAACTATGCTGACGGGATTGAACGCCTCTGCCGTTTGCCGGGGGTAAAACGTCTGACCACCCTGACACATCACAACAGCAGGGCGACCCCCGCTGTTTTTCTTGCCGGTTCATCCCTGCTGTTTGACGCCAAACATCCGCTGGAGGAGGAAGTATTCGGCCCCGCCACGGTTCTGGTGGCCCTCAATAACCTGCAGGAGCTGATGGAGCTGCTTCCGGAGCTGCATGGCCATCTCACCGCCAGCCTGTTTGCCGAGCAGAGCGAATTGAGTGACTGCCTGCCACTGATAGAAGCACTGGAAACCAGAGTTGGCCGGATCATCTTCAACGACTACCCGACCGGTGTCGAAGTCTGTGATGCGATGGTACATGGCGGGCCGTATCCGGCAACATCTGACAGCCGGATAACTTCGGTCGGCTCCATGGCAATAGATCGTTTCCTTCGACCGGTTTGCTATCAAGGGTATCCGGACGTCCTTCTCCCTGCTCCATTGAAGAACGAAAACCCGCTCGGTATTATGCGTTTGGTAAATGGAAAGCTTACAGAAACCGCTATCAGGTATTCTTTATAAACCGGCTTGTCTTTAATCTGAGGAAAAAGTAACATGATTAATTATGGAACCAACTATTATGCATAAGCGGAACAAAGTGAACAAATTGCGGCAGACGCATTCCGATTATTGCAATGACCGCCAATATTTCAGAAAACGACCGCCAGCGTTGCTTTGATGCAGGCATGGACGACTTTATCCCCAAGCCGATTCCTTTGCAGACCATCCGGGTTGCAATCTTCCGCAACACAACTGAACGGTAGGCAACAATTCCTCTGGAAAATGTTTTTTTTGCAACTCCACCATCGGAAACTGTCCTGTTTAACCGCGACCTCCTTGAACGCATGGGAGAAAGAGCCGAACTGATACCGATATTTCTGGAGATGTTTGTCTCAAGCGTTACAGAAACTCTCCAACGTTTGAGAAACGCGGTAGAATGCAGCGAGGTAGCGGAGTCACCGTGACTTCCAAAGTAGAAATTTTGATTGTTGACCAAGTGGCCGGTATTTGAAAAAATATAATTGACAAGATTACCGTGCAACTGATATTTATTAAACACAGTTAGTCACCAAGTTATACAACTATATACTTCTTATCCAGAGCGACCGAGGGACTGGCCCTGTGACGTCGCGGCAACCAGCCTGCAAAGGCAAGGTGCCAAATCCAGCGAATCATTCCAATTAAAGATGGAATGATTCGAGAGATAAGGAAGAGTGCCATCCAAAAGATCCTCTTCCGCACCCCGGAAGGGGATTAATTTTTGGAGGTAACAGCATGAAGATCGGCACACAGGCGGTACAAATCGGACTCGAATGGGACAAACGCACCGGTTCGATAACAGTTCCGGTATACCAGACCGCCACTTTTCGTCACCCGGGACTGGGCCAGAGCACCGGCTACGACTACAGTCGCTCCGGCAACCCGACCCGGCAGGCGCTTGAGGACGGCATCGCCAGGCTGGACGGAGCCGCCCGCGGGTTCGCCTACTCATCCGGCATGGCAGCCATCGCCAACCTGCTGCTGCTCTTTAAGTCCGGCGACCATATCATAGTAACAGAGGACCTTTACGGCGGCACCTGTCGCCTCTTTGACAAAATCTTCACTCAGTATGGCCTTTCTTTCAGCTATGTCGACACCACTAACGAGGAGGCGGTCCGCGCCGCCCTGCAGATGACTACCAAGGCGGTTTTTGTTGAAACCCTCACCAATCCTCTTTTGAAGTTTGCCGACCTTCCCGCCATCTCGGCCCTCTGCAAGGAAAACTATCTGCTGCTGATTGCCGACAACACTTTCCTGACCCCCTATCTGCTGCGTCCGCTAGACCAGGGCGCCGATATCGCCGTCTACAGCGCCACCAAGTATCTGGCCGGACATAACGACACCGTGGCCGGCCTGGTTACCGTCAAGGATCCTCAACTGGCCGAACAGATTTACTTTCACCAGAATTCGGTCGGCGCGACATTGGGGCCGCAGGATTCCTGGCTGACGATTCGCGGCATGAAGACCCTTTCGGTCCGGCTTGACCGTCAGCAGGAAAACGCACAGAAGATCGCTACCTGGCTGGCGGCTCATCCGCGCATAGTCAAGGTTTACTATCCGGGACTTAAAGACCATCCCGACCACGAACTTATGAAGCGTAATGCCGGCGGATTTGGAGCAATGATCGCCTTTGAGGTTGACAATTACGCTCTGGTAGAGCAGGTTTTGCTGAAAACCGGGTTGATTTCGTTTGCCGAAAGCCTGGGAGGAGTTGAAACTCTGATCACCTTCCCGGAAGTGCAGACCCACGCCGACATTCCAGCGGAACTGCGTGCACGGCTCGGCATCAACAACGTGTTATTGAGACTGTCAGTCGGGATCGAAGATGCCGATGATCTGATCGCCGACCTCAAACAAGCTCTGGAAGGATAAGGGGATAATCAAATGAAACTAGCCACAAAACTGATCCATGGCGGCCCGACCGTTGACCAGCAGACCGGAGCTCTGGGAGTACCGATCTACCAGATTTCCACCTACCGCCAGACTTCGGTTGACCATTTCAGCAAATATGACTACGCCCGCGGCGATAACCCGACTCGCGAAGC
>JBBQCH010000080.1:0-15406 GCA_038318485.1 Geobacterales bacterium | reverse complement strand
CGACCATTTCGTGGTAAAGCTGAAGCCGGAACGGATCTCACCTGTCAGAATCGGCTTTAGTCAGGAGATCTACCGGATTCCGGATCGAAAACTGGTTGTCAAGGCCCTGGTGACCGGAACCGCTCTGAACGGCAGGGGCCGGCCGCAGCTTCCGAAAGAGTTGGATGAAATTCTGGATCGTGCCTGAAGTGAGTCAATGGTTTTTTTGTGCGATAAATTACTAAGGAGAAACCCGCTACTTTGAATACCATGCTATCTACCTGTTGTAAGAAAATACTTTTTTCAGCATTAATCGGTGCATTTTTGATTGTTTGCCAAGTTGCTTCGGTAACTGCTGAGGAAAGTATTGCCGCCTATCCGCTCCTGTCTTCCGGTTATACATCCATAAAGGTTTTTGACAGTAAAGGTCGCTTTGCAGGGCGGATTCTGCCGGAGAAAAGATACTGGGCCACTATCGACCGCATTCCGGTCTTCCTTCAAAACGCAGTGGTGGCCGTGGAAGACGCCCGTTTCTATGAACATGGCGGAATTGACCTGCGAGGAATAGCCCGGGCACTGGTGAAGGATGTGACCAAAGGCAGGATGGTTGAAGGCGGTTCAACCATCACCCAGCAACTGATCAAGAATAAATATCTGACCGGGGCCAAAACCATCGAACGGAAATTCGATGAGGCCCGTCTGGCCATGGATTTTGAAAAGAAATACAGCAAAAAGCAGATCCTGGAGATGTATTTCAATGAAATCTATTATGGAAACGGGGCCTGGGGAATCGCCCAGGCGGCCCGGCTTTATTACGATAAAAACCCGGAAGAACTGAGTGAGGCCGAGTGCGCCATGCTCGCCGGCGTGCAAAAAAATCCGTCCCGCTACAACCCTTTGGGAAAGTCGGCCCAGGTTACCGGACGCAGGGATGTTGTGCTCAAGCGCATGGTTGACCTGAATATGATCAACACCCGGCAGCAGCAAAAGTTACGGGCCCATCCACCATCAACAGTCAAATCTGGACAGGCCCCCCAATATCTGGCCCATATCCGCAGCAAGCTGATCGAGCGCTATGGAGCTGAGATCGCTGAACAAGGCGGACTGGAAGTAATCTCAGCCATGGATCTGAACCTGCAAAAACTGGCAGAGCAGGCCCTGCATGACGGCGTCAAACACATCTCGCCCCAGTTGCAGGGTGCTTTGGTTTGCCTGGATCTGGCCACGGGTGATCTGCTGGCCACCGTGGGTGGCGTTGATGTTACCCAGAGTTCCTTTGACCGGGCTTTCCTTGCCAAACGTCAGCCAGGTTCGGCTATAAAACCGCTGATCTATGCCGCCGCTCTGGATAAGGGGTATACTGCCGGTACAGTCATGAACGATACCCCGGTCGCCTACAATAAAGGCAACAATGAAATATGGAAGCCGCTGAACTATGGTCGGGAAGCCTACGGAGATCTGAGCCTCAGGCAGGCTCTGGCCCATTCCAACAATGTTATCTCTGTGAAATTGCTGGACGCGATCAGTGTCCCGTATTTTGTGGATTATGCAACCAAAATGGGATTGCCGCTGCGAGCGGAGAATGGCCTTTCGCTGGCTCTGGGAACCGATGAAGTCACCTTGAATAACCTGGTGTCGGCCTATACGCCTCTGGCCAACGGTGGCCTGCGCTCCGAAGCCCGAACCATTATAAGGATTTATGACAGCAAAAATAAAAGCTGGACGGAAAATCCTCCGGTGATAACTCCGGTGATTTCTCCCGCAACAGCCTTTGTCACGACCCAGATGCTGAAAGATGTAATGACTTATGGTACCGCGAAAAGTCTAAAAAAATTCAGTCAGGCACATCCTTCAGCCGGGAAGACCGGCACCACCGATGATTATCGGGATGCCTGGTTTGTCGGCTATACCCCACAGGTCATAACAGGAGTCTGGGTTGGATATGACAAACCGAAGCCGGGTGGAAGAGGTTTTACCGGCGGGGCTATTGCTGCTCCGATCTGGGAACGGTTCATGCGCAAGGCTGTGGCCACCAAACCGGTGGTAGATTTCACCAGACCGGAATCAGTCGTTTCCGTTACCATCGACCCGACCACAGGTTATCTGGCTGCACCGGATTGTCCCGAAAAGCGTGACGAATTTTACATTTCAGGAACAGAACCGACGGAATATTGTCCCAAGCATGGCGGCGAACTCATTGCCCCGGTTACTGAACCATTACCACTTCCGGATGCTGAGCAGCAACAACCTGAAACCGGCGCTGAAGAAATTCCAGAGGGCGGGAACTAAGAAAAACCGTGAAAGTGTTGACTCTGGAAAAACATGGGATATAGTTGTCAGATAGATCGGGTTAATTATCCAATTTTATAAAAGTCCGGAAAGGAGATTGATATGCAAATTTCGACCGCAGTACGTTGGGGAGCGCTTTTGGTGTTCGGTGCAGCACTACTTGGAGGATGCAAGAAAGAAACACCGCAGAAAACGGAAGTACACCAAACCGCAGTTTCGCCGCAACCAGCCTCGACGCAACCGGAACAGGCCCAGACGGGCGAAGCTCAGTTCAAGCGCTACTGCGCTGCCTGCCATCCCGATGGAGGTAATGTCATTAAACCCGAATATACCCTTTATAGTAAGTCTTTGACGGAGCACAAAATCACCAAGCCCGAAGACATCGTAAAAATTATGCGCAACCCGGAATCGGGAATGACCAAGTTCGACGAAAAGACCGTCCCGGATAAGGAAGCTATGGAGATTGCACAATATATCCTGCAAACTTTCAAGTAGCAAAGCTGCGGGACGTCAACAGACTCCGGTTTAGGCCTCTTGAGAACGGTAACACTGAATGACGTGCTAGCAGTCGTAAAGTGTGTTGCGATATTGGAAGATTAGAACTAAAAGGCGGCCAATCGGCCGCCTTTACTGGTATTGGGGCAGGATGTTGTTTGCGGATAAAACATGTAGCTTTGTTTTTCTATTAGCCATAATATTGAAAATATTTTTCACAGGGAGGGTCAAATGTTGAGATTTACTGCAGTGATTGCTGCCGTTATTATCGCATCTGCTGCTATCACTCCGGCCAATGCGGAAGTAATCGGAGAAACCAGCACGGAGTTCAAGCTTCTGGGCCCGAACAGCAAGATTGTCATTGAGGCATTTGACGACCCGGATGTGCCGGGGGTTGCCTGTCACGTCAGCTATCCAACCAAAGGTGGTGTAAAGGGGGCCCTTGGTCTGGTTGAGGAACGCTCCGAAGCATCAATCGCCTGCCGGCAAATCGGCCCGATTACAATCAGACCGAATTTGAAAAACGGATCGGAGGTTTTCTCCAAAAGCAGATCGATTCTGTTCAAAAAGCTGCATGTTCTCCGGTATCTGGACAGCAAACGGAACGTATTGGTCTATCTTGCGTTTACTGACAAGCTGATTGATGGTTCCCCCAAGCACAGCATTTCATCTGTTCCAGTTATGCCATGGGGTGGCAGGTAAAGTAATTTGCGTAGCAGGTAATCGTTCCTGGTTCATTGGAATTCTTAACAATTCCAGTATGCACAGTTGTCCGCTGTCGGCTTAATTACTTGACGCTGTCGCCTTCCAGGGTATTCGTTTGTGAATTTAATGATTATTGGAGGGTATGCATGATCAACCTGTTAAGGTCAGGTTTTATTTTTATGCTGGTGTTGTCCGGCTGCGGTTGGGATGGGACTCCAACCCGGCACAATGATTTTATTCCTCCGACCTCGATCGAGATTGTAGCGGACAATTCCGTCATTGCTGCAAAAACTTCCACCAAGCTTTCGGTGAAAGGCAACTACACGGGATACTCACTCGACATTACAGACCAGGCGGTCTGGTCAAATGATTCGCCGGCCGTGGCCGGGCTCTTGGCTTCGGCTAGCCCTCGTGCGATCGGTTTCAAACCAGGTAAAGCCAACCTGACAGCAACCGTGAAGGGGGTTTCGACAACCTTTTCTTTGACGGTGAGCTCGGCTACCATAGCTACCCTTGCAGTCACTCCTGCCGCTCCATCAATTGCGAAAGGCTTGAGTACCCAGTTCATTGCAAAAGGCACCTTTTCGGATGCAACGGTACAGGATCTGACCTACGATGCCGCCTGGGCTTCCAGTGCGTCCAGTGTTGCTACCGTAAGCGATGTTGCCGGCAGCAAGGGGCTTGCCAATGCTAAAGCGGAAGGCACATCTAATATCAACGCGACGTTTGACGGTGTCAACGGTAGTACTCTGCTGACTGTTACAGCGCCTCTGCCCCTGTCGGTTGGGATTGCTCCGGTCAGCGCGACTCTGACAGTCGCAACCAGCAAAAACTTTACTGTGTCGGCCAGCCTTAGTGACGGTACAATTCTTGACGTGACTACCAGCAGCGAATGGACATCCAGCACCATTGCAACTGCCACAGTCGGTAACACTGCAGCTGATAAAGGATTGGTCAAGGCGGTCGCAGTTGGTACCACCTCAATCACTGCAGTGTATGGTGGACTGACTTCAGCTCCGGCTACGGTGACGGTTGTTGCTAAAACCCTGGAAAGTCTGGCCCTGAATCATACGGGCACATTTCCATTCATTTCCACAGCCCCGGTAGCTTTCACGGCAACGGCAAACTACACTGACGGTACCAATCAGGATGTATCCAGCCTAACAACCTGGACGATGAGTACTACGAATCCGGTTGTCGCGAGTGTGGATGCCACCGGGCAAGTCACACCAGGTGCCAGAGGTTCGGCAACTCTTACGGCCAGTTATGGCGGGAAGATTCAAACGGTAACTATTTCAGTTCCCTAAAAATATCGATATCAGGAAGTGATTACATGAAACGAATCAGTCGGATAATAACATGTCTGTGCCTGTTGCTCTTATTGTGCAGTCCTGTATGGGCGCAGCATACCGGCCCCTATGTGGGGGGCTTTGCAGGCGGCAGCCTTTTGATGGACTCCAGGAGTTCCGACTCTCAAGGTGATTTTACCCTCAAGTTTAAACCGGAACTGCTCGGTAGCGCCGTTATTGGTTGGGACCTCGCTCCGGGTACCCCGGTCGGAGAAGGGCGGATTGAGCTGGAGTACAGCCACCGCAGCAACCAGCTCGACCAGATCAAGTTTGCTGAAGGGAACTTCAAGGGGAGTGGCAACGTAACTTCGGACAGCCTGCTGATCAACTTTATTGGAGTTCTCCGCGACAAACGGCCATGGTCACCTTATGCAGTGGTTGGCATCGGCGCTGCCCGTATCGAAGCTGACGGTCTGCAAGTGGATGGTCATCCCATGGGCAAGGGGTCAGACAATGTCTTAGCCTACCAGTTGGGAGTCGGCTTTGATTTTACGTTGACCGACTATCTAAGCCTTGATCTGGGTTATCGCTTTTTCAGCAGTACCAGGCCGCAGTTCAAAGAAGTCAGTGGACATAATTTTGGAATGGCCTATATGAGTCACAATGCAGTTCTCGGTCTGCGATTCGGTTTTTAAAAATATCAAACGGGAAAGGGGATCGGTCTCTTTAATTGTAGATCCGATCCCCTTTTACTGGCCTGAAAGCCGTTTTCTGTAAGTTTTTACGTTTACCTTCCTTAGCCCGTATTCCTCAATCCAGCCGAAATGCCGCTGATGGTTGCGGCCAGTACATAGTTCAACTCCTCGCTCTCATCCCCGGCCCGTTTTCTCCGCAACAGTTCGATCTGGATCAGGCTCAACGGATCCACATATGGATTCCTCAGTCGTGTGGAACGTGCCAGAGGCTGGTTTTTCTCCAGCAGACGTGACTGATTTGTGACAGTAAGTACCATTCGGCGGGTGCGCTGGTATTCCTCAACCACCATGCCGAACACCCGCTCCCGCAATTCACTGTCCGGTACCAGATTTGAATATTGGCGAGCCAGAGGCAGATCGACCTTGGTCAAAGCCAGTTCCACGTTTCGGATCAGGTCATAGAAGAAGGGGTAACGTCGCATCATGTCTATTAGCATCGCCTCTTTGTCGGGCCCTTTTACAGCAAAGCGTTCCATGGCATAGCCCACCCCGAACCAACCCGGAATCACATGGCGGCTCTGCATCCAGCCGAAGCCCCAAGGGATAGCTCTCAGGTCCGACATATCGCGGGTGACGCCTCGCCGTGCCGGCCTTGAACCAATTTTGGCCAGTTCGAATTCCAGAACCGGCGTGGCCTGTTCAAAGTAGGGGATGATATCGGTATTTTCCGCGATACGCTGCCGGTAGAAGCTGTAGGCATCCGAGGACATTTCCTCCAGAGCCTTATCCCAACCGATATCAGGAGAGGTCTCGACCAGTCCTGGACGAGCAAGGGCCTCCAGGGAAGCTGCCACCATCAGTTCCAGATTGCGCAAGGCCAGAGACGCATCCGAATACTTCCAGTTGATAACCTCGCCCTGCTCAGTAATCTTCAGGGAACCACTGAAAGCACCGGTCGGTTGCGCCACGATCGCCCGATGGGTGGGGCCGCCGCCTCGGCCGACAGTTCCGCCCCGGCCGTGGAAAAGTACCAGTTTCACCCCGCACTCGGCCGCCACCCGGTGTAGCTCCAGGTGCGCCTTGTGGATCTCCCATGAGCTGGTGAGCATGCCGCCATCCTTGTTGGAATCGGAATAGCCCAGCATGATCTCCTGTTTGCGTCCCCACGAATCCAGAAATGTCGCATATGCCGGAGAGCTCCACAGAGTGCGGCAGACAGTGGGAGCATTGCGCAAATCCTCAATGGACTCGAACAGCGGGACCGGCATCAGACCGGGATCACCCTTGTCATCAGCTGCCACGCGCACGCCGCACAGTTCCATCAGCCAGACCAGTGAGAGGGTGTCCTGGACACTGGAAGCGCCGCTGATGACATAACTCTGGATGGCTTCAGGCGGGTAGCGCTGTTTGAGTCCGGCAATGGCCCGCAGTGTATCAATGAGCTCGGTTGTTTCCTCGCTGGGCGCCGCCGGCAGCACAATTGACGGACTGGCGCAGGTTGTCCCGCCTGCGGCCAGGTCGGCTACCGCTCTGGCATGAATCCGGGCATGCTGGCGTATATCAAGAGTATGCAGGTGAAAGCCGAAGGTTCTCACCCGTCGCAGGAGCGGGTCGATCAGTGAACGGGCCTGTCGCTCCCCTTCTTTGGCTGCCAGGCTTTCACGTATGAGTTGCAGATCTTTCTCGAAATCGGCTGCGGTCGGGTAGGCATCCTGGCGCTCCGGCTCAGACAGGGTGCGTTGCAGACGATGGAGCATGAAACCGGTCAATCGACGGTATTGCTCGCATTTCGGGATGGCTTCGTTTTCCAGATCGCTGATCGACAGGGTGTCATGATAGTTTTTGACGGTTTCTGACAGCTGTTCGGTAACGGCTATCCGGAAGACTGAAGGGGTCAGGAGGCGGCGTAGCTCAGTCATTGATTCAATGTAGTCGCCTAAAATTATCTCGCGGGCCTTTTGCAACGCTTCGCGGGTGGAGTTGGCAGTTACGTGAGGGTTGCCGTCCCGATCGCCGCCGATCCATGATCCAAAGCTTACAACAGTAGGCAGGGTGTCAGGAAGGATCTCCTTGCCGTAGATTTCATGAAGTGCGGCCGCCATATCCTTGTAAAGTTCGTTGATTGGTGAAATCAGTGAACCCGGGTAATGGTCGAGTCCCATCTTGATTTCATCCAGCACAGTGGGTTTGCGGCGGCGCACCTCATCGGTCTGCCACAGTGCGGTGATTTCGGCCAGCATGGCTGTCTGACTCTGCTGTGCCTCGGCATCGGTCAGCGGTAATCGGTCGAGCGCCTCCAGTTCCCGTGCTATACGACGTCTCTTGAAATGAACCACACGTCGCGCCACGTCGGTGGGGTGGGCGGTGAAAACCGGGATTACACGTATCTGCTGCAGCCACCGTAATGCCTCGTCAACACTGATTCCGGTGTTGTGCATGCGCAGGAGTGTGCCTCGCAGAGAGCCTGGTTTGTCTCGGTCTCCTCTGGCAAGACGGTCAGCCCGCCTGCGCCGTTTACGGTGATTGGTTTCCGCCAGGTTGGTCAGTTCAAAATAGGTGGAAAAAGCCTTGACGATCCGGTAAGCTTCGGCAGTGCTCATCGAGCAGATTATCTGAACCGCCCGTTCCTGTAATTCCCGTTCGCCAGGGAAATCGAGGCAGGCCTCCCCTTGATCATTGTTCAAACTGCGATGCTTGATTGCCAGGTGGCGCAGTTCTTCTTCGGCAGCAAGGGCCTGTTCACCGGCCTGCTCCCGGATAACTATTCCCAGCAGTCGCCCGAGTGAACGGACATCCCGCCTTAGCGGAACCTCGCGGAGTTCAGGGTCCCGGCTGGTCAGTTCCTCCAGTCGTGCCGCCTGATCATCACTCTTCCAGAACAGTTCCTCATCAGCCATGACGTGCTCCTTATCACTGAACAAAATCTAATTTAAATATGAACCACGGTACCTGCTTTGTCAAATCAGGCTTTGAAATTCTATAAAATCATGTGGCATAAGCTGCGTTGATTCAAGACTTGCAGAGTTCTATTATCGGCATTTTTGTGCTAGTGTCCCAATTGTTGATTTATCATTATCTTTGAAGGAAATGGATTTTGTAATGATCTTCCGGAAAATTCTATTTGTACTGATATTTTCAACTCTGGCCGAAATCTCCGTTTTCGCTGCAGAAACGCTCCCCATGGCTCAAACGAGTGGCGCAAATCCCGTCAAGCCGGATACTGCGGCAACGCTCTACGTGGAAATCAGTCTTAGCCGCAATCTGTTGACCCTGTTTGAGAAAAGAGATGCTGCAGAACCAGTGGCAGTAGCGGAATATCCGGTGGGCAGTGCCGTGGTGGGGCTAAAAACCTATCCGCTTGGTCGCGGCAAGGTGTCCGGCATCTACTTCAATCCCTGGTGGTACCCGACTCCATACTCGCGGCAGGTTTTCAGGCAACGGGGCATAGTACTTCCTGCTGCGGTTCCTCCCGGTCACTCGTTGAACTATATGGGACCGTTCAAAATTGCTCTGTCACACAGCACCTGGAAAGGGGCAATCTACCGGCTACATGGTAATAACAACCCGAAGCGGGTCGGCCGTCGGGTAACGGGCGGCTGTTTTGTAATGGACAATGTGGATGGTCTGACGCTGGCGCGACGGATCAGTGTGGGGACCGAGGTAAACATAGTACCATGAGGTTGAAAACCTCGTATCAGTTACAATTGTGAGGGTAATAATGTTCAAGTGTGTTCTACTACTGTTTTTTTCCTGGCTGCTAGCTTCCTGTAGCGGTCATGAAAGATACGTTTATAAAACCTGTTCAGCGACTCAGGGTAAAGCATGGCAGAGGCCCTATACAATCAATGGCGAGCGTTATGAACCGCTTTCCAGCCATGAAGGTTTTGTTCAGTCGGGTCTTGCCAGTTGGTACGGCAGCGATTTTCACGGTAAGTCAACCAGCAATGGTGAGGTTTACGACATGTATGCCATGACGGCGGCCCACAAGACCTTGCCTCTGGGAGTGTATGTGAAAGTCAGCAACCGCGACAACGGGCGTGAAGTCGTCGTGCGGATAAACGACCGCGGACCTTTTGTGGCGGGGCGGATCATTGACCTTTCCTATTCGGCGGCCAGGGAACTCAGCATCGTCGGGAGTGGGACCGCTCCGGTCAGGATAGAGGCGCTCGGGTATCTTGATGATAGAATCAAAGGCCGAGCGGTGTATAAAGCTCCGGTCAGTTATGACCGAGGCTCATTCGGTATTCAGGTGGGTGCTTTTGGCAAATGGGAAAACGCTCAGAGAATGGCGGATAGTGTCAAGCAGCGCTACGGCAGTTCCTCAATACGTGAGGCGATTGCCAACGGTGTCCGTTATTACAGAGTCCGGGCCGGAAACTATACCTCACTTAAAGCGGCGGAACAGTTTCAAGGAGGTTCGTCGGACAAGGTGATTACAGGTGGTTTTGTAGTGGCTCTTGATTAATTCCAATTCCAATTTTTTCTTGATCTGGGTCAAAGCATTGATGTTATCAATTGTTATAGTAGCTGTCACAAGACCCTTTTGTATCGTTACCGTCGCATTGTGACATTCATTTCGGAGAAGGAACCCTTATGCGCTACACAAACTGTAGATTTTTTCAACTTGTCCTGATTGTCATTTTACTGCTCCCGCTGCCCGCCTTTGCGATACCGGCCATTACCTGCCACTGTTTTACAGACCGTTCCTACGACATGGTCCACCCTGCCGCCGCTGATCCGTATTTCCTGGCAACAACTCAAAACAGCTTCTTCGCGATTGTGTTTAATGCCGACAAAAAGGGTATTGTGTTCAAAAAACAGCAGGGTGTTTCTTCCGAAGATATCTGGGTCGCATACTGGGTCGCTTCCCGGTCGAATGTGTCATCGGAAAGCCTGCTTCAGGCCAGACAGAAAAAGGAAGTATGGCAGGATGTGCTGGCGCCACTGCATCTAACGGCGAAAACATTGGGGGTTCAATTATCTGCCGCTCTGAATGCACGGTCATCATCTGCCCAACTTGCCGAAAAAGTAGTTGATGAAATTTTCAACCGTTATCATCTGCTTGATCATGTTGAGCTAAATTCAATGCGTCGGGAGCGGGCTTCCAATCAGGAATTGATAATTGCCACCGTTATTGCCGCCAAGTCACGACGATCGGCCAAACAGGTCTATCTGGAAGTGAAAAACGGGGTAAAAACGTGGGGAACTCTTCTGCAGGACGCAAATATTGACACTAAGAATATGCAGCAGGAAATTTCCAGCATCCTGAAATTGCACCCCCTGAAGTAATACGCTACGTTAAACCACTGTTGCTTGTCAAGGGCAAGGCTGCGTAATTATAATCGGTTCGGGTCCCATTAATAGCTTTCTTGCTTCTGCCATTAGTTTTTTCCTCAGTCACAATTTACATTTTATGAGTGATTAAGTGCAGCGATGGTGCTAGTCTTGCTGCCGTAAATACTGACATCCGCAGGAGTGATTCAATGAAAAAATGGTTTATAATTTTGATCGTATTCGGCCCGTTCTTTTATGCCAACTACAAAAAGCCACCTTTGATCAAGCATCAGCAGGCGATCTATCAAATGGCTGTCGGTTCAAGTGAGGCTGTTGATGAGTCTGTCTATGCCATGCCCCAGTGGGAAGGACTCGAATTTGTAGATTGGAAGTTTGTCACTGCTACCCGTGACAAAAGTAAACAATCTCTGGTCTCGTTCGGGATCGTTGATTACATAAATGTTGTAGACAGCGAGTGGGCTCCCAAAGCCTTCGGACTCAAATCCAAGGATGCTGACGGCGGAGCAAAGTAAACATTCTCTTCTCATTTGTCACAAAGGCGGTCATTTGACTGCCTTTGTTTGTTTCCGGTCTAACTCACCAGTTGTAAAGGAGAAACAAAAACATGAAAGTTCTGGTTGATCTGTGTCTAGTACCGATCGGTGTCGGTGTGTCTTTGTCCAGCTACATTGCAGCCTGTGAAAAGGTGCTGACCGAGGCCGGTCTCAAGACCTCGCTGCATTCATACGGTACCAATATCGAAGGTGAGTGGGATGCCGTCTTTGCGGCGATCAAGCGTTGTCACGAGGTGGTGCATGAGATGGGAGCGCCGCGCATAACTACCACCATCAAACTGGGTACTCGTACGGACCGTGTTCAGAACATGGAAGACAAGGTCAGGAGCGTCAAGGAAAAGCTCTGAACCAATTTTGGCGGCCACAATGTTCTGCCGCTGAACTTAGTCTGGATCTTGCCAGCGGCTGTTCCGGTGGTATGTTAGTGTATGTTCGGGTAAATAGATAAAATTTACGAAAACAATTGATTCCGATTTTCGGCGATTCCCGGTAATTGGCTACCGATTCTGATACAGAAGGATTGGGAACCGTAAACTGGAAAACGGTCAACACTGACATCACCGTTTACAGCACTGAGGTCTTGAATCGACTGGGATTACCAAATAATGACCATAGTGTCTCAGGACCCCTGGAACCAAAGCTTGTTTTTGAAAAAAAGGAATAAATTGACTTAAACAGACCGCAGCAGAATCCGCTCGAAATGGCGCAGAACCATGAAAAACAGTTCGGCAATAGGTCGGTGACTGAAAGAAGAGTAGGGATGGCGGATGTAGCAGGGGCGGGCTCCGGCTACCAGCGCTGCCAGGCAGCCGGTCAGCAGGCGGTCATCAACCATCAGGATGGAAGACAGGGGGACTCCGGCGAGTTCCCCTGTCTTGTTGAGGCCATCCGGGTACGGTTTTTTGCGGACTCCGGAGATGAAGCGGAAGTCCGGGAACTGCTCTGAAAACCACTGACTGCGTCCTTCGGTTGGTTTGTTGGATAGGATGAAAATCATCTTTCCACCGAAAACCGACTGACACTGTTTCAGCCATACAAGCGCTTCCGGGATAGGGTAGGGGGCGCCGTGATGGGACAGTACACCGTCAAAATCCAGGGCCAGTGCTTTGATTCCGTCGCTTTTCAGCGCCGCCGGATCAAGTGTCAGGATATTCTGTCGGCCAGGAGTCTCCCGCAGCAGGCTTGCAAGCTGGTGCCGGAAGCGGAAGCCTAGGCTGAAACCGGCCAGTATGTGCGCTCCCGGCATCAATGTCTGACTTCCTGATGACTGTTTTTCATATCTTGGTCTGGTCCTTCTGAACCAGAGAAACCAGGTAGTAGACAATACCGAGGATCAGAAGAGTTGCCGCCAGGAAAGCCTGTTTTGTCAGGTCGTCATGCCGCAGTGTCGAGATCAGGATCTCACGGATGATAGCTACAATCACGACGCCGATGAACACAATGATGCTGAACCGACCCCCTTTCAGGTTTTTTATTTCGTTATCCAGCAGTTCGATCATCATCCAGAGGATCAGCAGTGACCCGAGGGCGGTGAAAACCCCTTTTTCCACATCTCCCCTGAAAACATGCACCATATCCCAGCCGAACATGGCTACTATCGCTATTGATACAACCGCCAGAGCCAGTACCAGTACCAGGTTAAGGCCGTGGGTGAAACGTTCGGTGGCCTTGAGCAGGAAAGTGTCGACTGCCCGTGACAGGAAAACTTTTTTGAGTTCCTCCTCACGATAGGATGTACTCATTATATCCAGGTTCATATCGAGGATTTTTTCGACCGCTTCACGCAGCAGGCGGCGATGCTCGCGATCGGAATAGTTGCTGTCGATCAGGTTCAGCAAGAAATGCCGGACCTGGTTCATGGTGGCATTGACAAAGTGCACATCCAGTCCGACCTTGACATGGGAATGGCCGATGCGGGTCAGGTGATTCAGATAATGGTTGTCATAATTTCCGTTGAACAGTGATATAAACCACTGGGTGTGCATACCGCGCAAGCGTTCCCGGTTGTTTCGGTTGAGGATTGCAGCGATCTCCGGTAATCCGTAGAGATAGTCGTAAAACGCTAGGGAAAAGTTTTCCTGATTTTCAATGGCCAATGGCAGCAGTGACTTGAGCAGTTCTGCGTCTTCATCGGTAAAGCAGTAATGCTCGCGCAGGTTAGGCATTGTGATCATTATATTATCTCCCGTATTTATAAGCGGCGGCGCAGGTCCCTTCGCTGGACACCATGCAGGCGCCGACCGGGGTTTCCGGAGTGCAAATGGTGTCAAAAAGCGGGCAGTCGAAAGGTGTCAGTTTGCCCTTGAGAACCTCACCGCAGCGGCAGTCCGGATTTTCACGCTCTTCTACGGCGGTAATCTGCAACACTTTTTCAGCATCAAAGGCAGCCAGTTCATTGCGGATAGCCAAGCCGCTACCTGGCATATTTCCGAGCCCGCGCCAGATTGCATCACACGGTTCAAAAACCAGCTCCAGGATCCTCTGCGCCTTGGGATTACCCTCCCAGGTGACGGCACGACTGTACTGGATTTCGACGCGACTCTCTCCGGCCAGCAGTTGCGCCAGCAGCATCTCGATCCCCTGCATGACATCGGCCGGTTCAAAGCCGGTTACGACGCAGGGTATATTGTATTTCGCTGCCAGCGTCTTATAGGCATTGCCGCCAATAACTGTGCTGACATGGGCCGGACAGAGATAGCCGCTCAGATTCAGGTCCGGATCGGCGGTCAGAATTTCCATCGGAATCGGCATGGTTTTGTGAGCGGCCAGTACGCAGTAGTTGGCAAGGTTATGGCGGGCAGCTTCCAGGATGCTGGCTGCCACGGTCGGTGCAGTGGTCTCGAAACCGACCCCCAAAAAAATAACTCTGCGATCCGGATTGTCACAGGCCAGTTTAACCGCGTCCAGTGCCGAATAGACGATCCGGATGTCGGCGCCCTTGGCCCGTTCTTCCATCAGCGACGAATGGCTGCCAGGGACCCGCAGCATGTCGCCGAAGGTGGCTATGATGTTGCAGGGATCAGCTGTGCAGATTAAAGCCTTGTCTAGATAGCTGACCGGCGTGACACAGACCGGGCAACCCGGCCCTGAAACCAGGCGGACATTCTCGGGCAATAGCGAGCGGATGCCGTATTGGTAGATCGACATTGTGTGGGTGCCGCAGACTTCCATCAAGCTGATAGGACCCGTCAGGCGCTCGGCCATGCGGCGGATATTGGCGGCCATGTTCTGCACCAGTTTCTTGTCGCGGAATTCGTCCTGAAATTTCATGCCATATCCTCGGGAGTGAAAATTTCCTTCATCATGCGCAGCGTTTCCTCGGCATATTCTTCATCAAGCTTTGAGATTGCAAAACCGGCATGCACGATGACGTAGTCACCCACTGCAACCTCATCACCCAGCAGCATGACACTGGCTTCTTTCTGCACACCATCGACTTCCGCAACAATATTGTCACCATCTCTGCTGATGATTTTCATCGGAACGCCTAAACACATATATTCAATCCTTTCTTTATGCTGTGTGGGCTGCGACTGCAGCCTGACCGAGTGCGATCCCGCCATCATTGGGCGGCACCAGTCGATGGGTAAAAACCATAAAACCTTTCGAGGGGAGGGAACTATATACCATTTCACTCAAAAGCCGATTCTGAAAAACGCCGCCTGACAGCACAACGCGATTAAGGCCTGACTCTTCGCGGATTTTCAGGCAGGTATCCACGATAGACGCTGCAACAGTGTTGTGGAAGCGCTTTGCGATGACAGCTGCCGGGATATCGGAATGCATGTCTGCCAGGATTTCCGGGAAGATTGTGGAAAAGTCCAGCTGGTGAGGTGCTTCTCCATTACGCGTGATTTCGTATCGATAGTTCCCCGCTCGAGAAAGGGGTGACAGGGGGGATTTTGCTGTTTCAGCCAGTGCTTCCAGCTCAATGGCGGCCTGGCCGTCATAGGACACTTTCTGTCTAAGGACTTGTAAAATAATAACATGACTATTTTTGCATTGTATGTTAGCTTTTGTGCATGGATATCGAATCAGCAATCAAAGAGCGCTTTCAGAATCTTGAGTGGACAATGGATGAACGGATGCGGCGTTTATTTGCGGC
>JBBQCH010000079.1:0-15547 GCA_038318485.1 Geobacterales bacterium | reverse complement strand
CTGATCACAGGTCAACAGTCCGACATCACTGTACAGCCGAGCCGTGTCGGCGTGATAATTACCTGTACCGATATGCACATAACGACGCAGTCCGCTATAATCCTGGCGAACCACCATAATCACCTTGCAATGGGTCTTGAGCCCGACAACGCCATAGGTCACATGGATGCCGGCTTCCTCCATACGCTCGGCCAACCTGATATTGGTTGCTTCATCAAAGCGCGCTTTCAACTCGACTACGACTGCAACCTGTTTGCCATTCTGGGCAGCCAGCAACAAGGCATCAATGATGCGGCTCTGGCTGGAGGTACGATAAAGGGTCATTTTGATGCCGCGCACTTTCGGATCAATCGCCGCTTCACGCAGGAAGCGCTCGACAGAGGTGGAAAATGATTCATAGGGATGCTGCAGCAAGATTGAGCCAACCTCACGAACCGTGTGGAAAATATTACGCTGGCTCTGCAGCAGAGGATGGTCAATTGGATGGTGAATAGGGTCATGCATGCGCGGATAGTCCAGTTTAACAAGTTCAAACAGGTCACGCATCGCGAGCAGTCCCGGAACTTCAAAGACATCGTTATCCCCGTCCAGTTCCAACTCTGCCGCCAAGCGACCGCGATGCACCGGGTCCATTCCGGTTCCGGTCTCCAGTCTGACGATAGGGGCAAATTTGCGCTCCTTCAATTCCGACTCGATCATTTCCATCAGATCGTCGGCCTCATCCTCATCCTGCTCAGTGTTGGCATTGCGGGTCACCCTGAAGATTTCACAGGAGACAATCTCCATACCCGGAAAGAGCATATCCAGGTTATTGCTCATGACATCTTCCAACCGGACGAAATGATCGCCCTTCCCTACCCTTATAAAACGCTGCGTGCCGAGCCCGACCGGCACCTTGACCCGCACCAGTGTGGCCTCCCTGCCCCTGGGTGCACGCACCGTAGCCAGCAGATTCAGAGACAAATTTGAAATAAACGGAAAGGGATGGGCTGGATCAATGGACTGCGGAGTCAGCAAAGGAAATATATTGGCGTAATAGTGTTCGCGCAGCAGTTTGCGTTCCTTCGGCAGAAGGTCAACATAGCGCTCGATAAGGATGTTTTTATCTTCCAGCAGTACGCAGATTTGTCCGAACAAATCCTGTTTGCGAGTTTCCATTTCGCGTATAACAGAATAACTTTCCTGCACCTGCTGGCGGGCAGTGCGACCATCCAGACTCAATTCACGCATCCCGGCACCGATCTGCTGTTTCAGGCCGCCGATACGCTTCATGAAAAACTCGTCCAGATTGGCGCTGACGATGGCAATGAATTTGAGACGCTCTAAAAGCGGTGTTCGATCATCCTCGGCTTCATGCAAAACACGCTTGTTGAATTCCAGCCAGGTCAGTTCACGGTTTAAATACCACTGGCTGTCGGACAGATCGAGTTCCGGCGCGAGTGGCACTGAGGCAACATCAGGCGTTTGATCACCTCCCACTCGCAGTTTTGATTTTTTACCTTTCGCTGGTTTTACCGCAGAAACTGGCGTAACAGCGCTTTTAACTTTTTTGACGACCGTTTTTTTGGGGGGTCGGATAGCAGTCACGGATTCTCCAGATTTTTGCGGATTTTAAACAGAATAGTACATCATTTTTCAAACACTTCAACACAATCCGCCGATTGACAAAGACAAACTGGCAACAGATACTTGATATTCAGTAGTTTTCTTTATTGATATGGTTGGTGTCTTGACGTATATATCAACGATCTAAAACCTGTCATATCTTTGGGCCGCGAATAAAATTTTCAGGTTTTTACTAGGAAGGCAATATATGCAACCGCAGCAGGCACCCCGTTACATAATGGAACATGATGATGAAGCCATCAGACTGGACATGAAAACTGACTACCAGAGCGTTGCCAGCCAGGCGCAGTGGGCAGGTATCAAACCGGGCATGCGGGTGGCTGACATCGGCTGCGGGTCGGGTATAACCACCGCTTACCTTCATAAACTCGTCCAACCAGGCGGCAATGCAGTAGGGATAGATGCTTCCGAGTCTCGCATAAGTCATGCGACTGAACGCTACGGGGCAGAGGGAGTGGAATTTGTCTGCAAGAGCTTTTATGAATCGTTGGAAAAACTGGGGAAATTTGATTTTATCTGGGTTCGTTTTGTGCTCGAGTACCATCGCGCAGGAAGCCAGGAAATTGTAAAGAACCTGACCAGACTTCTTCGACCGGGAGGAATACTTTGCCTGATTGATCTGGACTACAATTGCCTTTGCCACTTCGGACTTAGTTCCAGACTGGAACAGACCATCAACGGCATCATGGGAACTCTGGAAAAGGACCATGATTTCGACCCTTATATTGGACGTAAACTCTACTCATTCCTTTACGATCTCGGATTTAATGATATTTCTGTGGACATCGGCACGCATCACCTGATTTATGGGGAGCTTAAAGAAGTTGATGCCTACAACTGGACAAAAAAAGTGGAAGTAGCGGCAAAAGATTCAGGATATAAATTCGATGATTATCCGGGAGGGTATGACGAATTTATTAAAGAGTTCAAAACCTTTTTTTATGATAACAGGCGTTTTACATACACACCATTAATCTGCTGCAGCGGGAAAAAGCCGTGGGTTTAAAAATGAAGAAGTTTACAAAGAAGTAGCAATGCACTAACAAATCACTGTCAACAGTCGGAATATTGCAGCTAGCCGCATTCCTGCGCACAATTATTATTTAGTGATCGGTTAATAAAATCTTCCAGAATCCTTTCCGCCATATCCTTGAATTCCAGGAACTCCATCCCAAATCCGGTTGGCAAAAATTTTTTATCAGTCGGCCCCTTATTTACCCAAGCGACACGACCAAGAGCCTCTATGGCTTTTGAACTGCCAGGAAGACTTATGAACAAATCAACCGGATGGCCTTTGGGAAAAAGTTCCTCACTGGCCAGATAGACACCCTTAATACTCAAATCTTCACTTTTGCCAGTATAATTCCTGCCATCTACCCAAAAAGTTACCGGTACCTTGGTAGGAATTCTTCTCTTGCGCCGCTCAATAAAAGGGTCTAATTCATCCGCATTAAAAGGAACGAATTGATATTCCTTGGAGTAGTAACTAAGAAAAGCATCCACAATCCGCTTGTCGAACTTTCTACCGCCTGCATCAAACAATGACTGGAATGCATTTTCAACAGCCATCGGTTCGCGGTAGTGGCGCTTTGCGGTAATCGCCTCGAAATAATCAGCAACGGCAATTATTCTGGATCCTATGGGAACTTCATGACCCAAAAGTCCATTTGGGTATCCGCTGCCGTCTATCTTTTCATGGTGTGCCCCGGCAATCTCCGGAACACTGCAGTAAATTCCTTCGAAATTGATCCGGGACAAGATCTCTTTTGTTTTAGCGGCATGGGTTTTAACTATCTCATACTCTTCAGCATTCAGAATGCCATCTTTTTTCAGGATTGCATCCGGCACTCCGATTTTGCCGTAATCATGCAGCAATGCAGCCACACGAATTGTCTCGGTTTCATCTGAAGACAGGTTAAGCTCATTGCAGATTCCAACTGAATATTCGGTGACTTTTTCTGAATGGCCGGCGGTCATTGAATCACGGGCATCAATACTGGCCGCCAGAACCTGCAGAACAGAATTAAACTGCCGCACCCTGGATTCGATCAGATCCGCGTTTCGTAAGCTGATACCTATAACGGAAGCAACTCCGAGCAGACGGCTGATATCGCTCTGCACCAGCGGCTTTTTTGTATTTACGTTATCGACAGCAATAATCCCGATAGATTTCCCATCGCAGACAATCGGACAACAGATAAAAGATTTTGTACCGACATTTCTGGCAAACTCAAGACTTTGATGAGACAAACTATCTTCAATATCATTCAGATTATTAATAAGAAATGGTTTTTGCTCCCGGAATGAAACGGAAAAAACACCCCTTGATTCTGGTCGATCAATATTGAACGAAGTAGACTCAAGCAGGCTGTTATACTTTGCAGAATATCCATAACCGGCCTTCAGAACCAGTTTGTTGTTTTCTATATTTGCAAGAAAGATCAGACCACGATCATAATCGAGCCTTTTTTCCATTATCAGAATTACGTTTGCAATAATATCCTGTCTATTTGTAGAAGTGTTCAACAGTTGACCGATCTCATTGGTCATTAAGGCATTATTGTAGTTGATGTCAATCTGTTCGATCAGCTTATCGGTTGATTCTTTAGTGTTTTCAAGACTTGCTTTAAGTTCCCTGTGTTCACTTATGATTACCGCCAAAATCAAACCGCAGATCACGGGCACAAAGATTTGTAAAAGCAGTTCAACCTGGATCCAGTTATGGGCTATCACCAGATAAAGCATCGCTGCAATAAACAGAAGAACTACAAACAATCCGATACTCTTCAGGCTTTTAGTATAAGATTTTTCCCAAGAAATTGTATATCGACAAGCTTTTCCACCTTTAAAGACACACTCCTCATGCTGAATTTTAGGAAGTTTGAACTTGAACATCAGAACAATAGCTTCAAAAAAACCGATCCTGTTCTCGCACTGGAAAGGCTGTTCCACGACACCCTCTAGAGGTGTTACAACAATTTCGACTTTATTTGATGATAGTTTCTTTGAGTGGTAAGTTGAAGACTTTGTGAAATTAGATGTGGCTTTGTTTATTAATTCAAATGTGTTAGCAGGGCCGATCAAACCTAGAGCATATTGTCTCATTGCTCCCAAAGCTTCTGGTGATGCGGCAAAACGCCCTGCTTCCCTTGCTATTTCTTTATTTCCGGTCAGATAAACGAGCTTTTCATAAAATCGGTCTATTTGGGACTGGGTAAACCAATGACCCTGATCGGCAACCTGGTAGGGTTTCATATCCGCATATTTCAGCAGTTCACTGACATCCACCTGATTATACCTGCTTTTTATCAGCCTGATGTAAGTATCAATGATTCTGCTGTTGTATAACAAAGGTTCCATCAGCCGAATGTTCCCATAACAAGATTTTTTTGCATTGAACTGAAGATGGCAGCACAGAATTTAAAATAATGATCAAGATAATCCAGATTCATAATCCAGAGCGTGTATATTTTTTCATAGGATATTGAGTTATTGTCAGCATACGAAACCGGGTACATCAGAACCGGCATCTCTCCGTTTTCATAGTTCTTCGAGACAGATGTCAAGGCCGAATCAATGACAGTGCGGGGCACATTTTCATCTATAACTATAACTGTTGCACAATTTGTCAGATTGGTCATGTTGAATCCAGTATCAGTAACATTAACGATAAAGACAGCCTTCAACTCTCGCTCTTCGTGTAGAGAATAAACGTGAATTTCCTTTTTCAGTCCCAATTGCCTATACTCATCCGACAAACCATTCGATTCAGGACCTTCCGGTTGCAGATCAAAAGCTTTAATCAGGAGTCCAGCCGAAACATGGTCGTAAAAACTTTTCAGTTCAGCCAAATCTTCCGGCTGGATTTGTTTCAGTTCCCATGATTGCGGTAATTGTAAATCGCACTCGACCTCTTTCCTATGATGATGATAATAGGCAAAATTATCGAGAGAGCAGCCTGCCTTGTCATCCAGCTGCCTGGCAAATCCCCCGAAAAAACGGTTGGGGAATTTATTGTCCGGGCGGTAGTAACACATCACATAATTCAGATGGGCTGAATGCAGGTGGTGAAGATCATTCACATAACAACTGATCTGTTTCAGCACCATAATTCCGGCCTTCATCGACTCGGTCTTGCTGGCGGCATGATGGTGTATCAACCATGAATTTTCATAAAGGCGTACCATCGACATGTGCCCAAGAATATTTCCCTTTTCCTGATGGATAAAATGCCGGGCAACAGAAGGGTTATGGTTGTAAAGCAACTCATAGATCCTTTTGACTTCCGATTTATTTGATTGGAAAAAAACATATTTTTCGGGGTAGATAAAACCGGTCTCAAAAAAGAAATTCCAGAGAGCATCCATATCCACGCTTGTACAGACATATGAGTTTTTGTTATCAACCTGATGCAATAGCGACAATAACCGGACATGGTCTTCCATGTCCATGTCAAGAATTGCCAGCCCGCATTTTACCAAGCCTGCTTTCTCACCCTCAATGTTAGTATTGCGATAAACCACCTGAACTCGACATTTGATTTTAAAACTTTGCGCAAAACTTAGCTCCAGATCCGGAATGATGAGTCCGGCAAACAGAAGAGAGTTGGTTGCACTCTCTTCGACGGAAAATCCGGAACCTGAAAGATCGATAGTTTTTATATTTGACATCCTGCCGGTGAACGGATGAATAAAGACCGCGTTGGGAGAAGGACTCAGCGAATAGCGTGTACTGCGGAACTGTTTAGGCTTATAGCGCTGAATTCTGTCATTAATTGGAGACAGCACAAAAATACCATCGGATTGATTCAAGGTCTGACGGATTATCCTGCATTCCCCGGAATACAAAAAACTTTGATTTCCATGTAACTGCAGACTGACAGTTGACATGGCATTAATCCATTGAAACGCGTGCGAAGAAGGTGCAGTCACCTGAACACGTAACGAAACCGGGCTGCAATCCAGCAAAGCCCCTCTAAAAATGGCGCTGCTCTGAGTAAACTGAGCCTGAACACCCTCACAGGATAGTCGTTTAGTTTTTCTGGAAACAGATTCACTGCACGTTTCAGGCAAAAGTAGGCTGATTCCATTTTCGTCTATACTGATCAACTCCGGATCAACCAGCAGACATTTTTTGCCATCTGTGATGAAAAGATTTAGAAAGGTGTGTTTTTTTAAAATCCAGGGATCGATTTTTTCGTTCCAGACACATTCCAGCCTTTCACCGGCGCATGGTTGCGGTTTTGCCGATATTGACAGGACTCCGCCGTATTTTTTGTGTATCAGGTTAACTAGAATCGTACGATCTTGAAAATTGAGGAAGTTTAGTTTATTAACCAGAAAACGTTTGGGTATGCTTTTGATTTTTTCCGGTTTTTCCAGTTTAACAACAGAAGTATCAGCAGATTCAGGGGCTTTGCAACTCGGTATGATGTGCAGTTTTTCCATTTTATACCCTCAGTAATACTGGAGTCTGAAAAAAAGGTTACCGATTGGGAGCATTAATGCATTCATACTGCAAACCGGTAATCCATTTCCGCCATGTGGAATATCCATATAAACAAGCGAAACTTCAACGCTTGTCAATACTTGATACCGCAGGTAATTACTAGCACATTCGTCAAACTCCATCAAGTTAATTAGAATTTCAAACACCGGCAAACAGTATACGCGCAAATTTGCCCATCAGTAATTCACACGTTCCCACCACCCAACTGACAAGTTTGCATCATGACGACCGTCTATGGTACAAAATAGTCACCATGAAAAAGCTCAATCCACCACAGCGGCGTGCTGTCAATACAACCGAAGGCGCCTTGCTGATACTGGCTGGCGCAGGATCCGGCAAGACACAGGTTATCACCACCCGCATCGTGCACCTGCTAAAGGACATGCGGGTTCCGGCCGAAAACATCCTGGCGGTAACCTTCACCAACAAGGCCGCCAAAGAGATGAATGAACGGGTCGGCGCTATGGCTGGAGCGCTGTCCAAGGGCATCGTAATTTCCACCTTCCACTCGCTGGGGGTACGCGTACTGCGCCGCGACATCAGGGCGCTCGGTTTCAAACCAAACTTTTCGATCTATTCCAGCTCTGACCAGGCCGGTGTTATTCGCCAAGCGGTGCGCGAGCGGGACATCGATCCCAAAATAATCAATCCCGACCAGATCCTCTGGAAAATTTCCGGGCTTAAAAACCGTTTGATCGGACCGAAGGAGTTCACACCGGACAACAGCAGCCCGCTGGAAGTTGCCGTGGCCGCCGTCTATCCCCGCTATCAGGAACTCCTGAAGGGCTTTAATGCAATCGACTTCGACGACATCATCATGCTCTCAGTTGGTCTGCTGAAAACTCCCGCCATCTTAAGTTTCTGGCAGGAACGCTTCCGCTATATCATGGTCGACGAATACCAGGACACCAACGCTTCGCAGTATCTGCTGATTTCGCTTTTGGCAAAAAAACATTGCAACATCTGTGTGGTTGGAGACGACGATCAATCCATCTATGGCTGGCGCGGGGCCGAGGTTGAAAACATCCTGAATTTTGCCAAGGATTACCCCGGCTGCGTAACGATCAAACTGGAGCAGAACTACCGCTCCACCGGATCAATCCTGGACGCAGCCAACAGTGTCATCAAAAACAATCTGCTGCGCACCGACAAGGAACTCTGGACCGCCAGCGGGGCAGGACGCGTAATTGATCTTCTGGTGGCCGACAGCGAGGAAGATGAGGCGGCCAAAGTGGTCGAAACTATGATGCTGGAGCAGTATCGTGACAAGCTGCTCTGGTCCGACCTGGCGATCCTGTACCGATCCAACGCCCAGAGCCGCGCTTTCGAGGAAAAGCTGCGTTTGGAACAAATTCCCTACATAGTAATCGGCGGGCAACAGTTTTACGAACGCAAGGAGGTCAGGGATGCCATCGCCTATCTCAAGGTGATCGACAACCCAAGCGATGAAGCTTCCCTATTACGCATCATCAATTTCCCACGCCGGGGAATCGGCGACACTACACTGATTAAACTTAACCAGTGGTCAATGGAACATGAAGTAGGACTCTTTGAAACTTTGGGGAGAGTGACTGAGATTGCCAGTATTTCAGAATCATCCAAAAAAACTGTACTGGCCTTTCACGCCATGATGAAAGAGCTGATGAGCAACTTTACTTCGTTCAACATGGGGGCTCAGGTCAACACCCTCTTCAACCGCCTGCGAATCGAGGATGAGCTTTACCGCACAATGGACTACGCCGCCCTGGCCAGAAAAAGGATTGAAAACATCGAGCAGGTGGTCAACTCCCTGGCAACTTATGAAGAGAGGAATCCGCGCGGAACGCTTTCTACTTTCCTGGAACGGATATCTTTGATGGATGAAGATAAACCGAGAGAGGACGGCAAGGATCATGGTCTGAACGCCGTTACGCTGATGTCACTGCACGCCAGCAAAGGACTGGAGTTCAGCCACGTCTGGCTGGTCGGAATGGAAGAGGAGCTGCTACCGCACAAAAGATCGATCGAGGAAGACCCGACCGTGGCCGAAGAGCGCCGCCTCTGCTATGTGGGGATCACAAGGGCCAGGAAATACCTGACCATTTCCCGCTGCCTGACCCGTCGCAAGTATGGCGCGATCGAAGAACGCAAACCGAGCCGTTTTCTGGCCGAGATACCGGAACATCTGCTGAGTGATTCATCGAGTTTTTCTGGAGATGGCAAAACCGATCCGGTCAATCTGGCAGATGAATTTTTTTCACGTATGCTGGGGGAGTGAATTTGACATGAAAACAACTAATCAAAACACAGCCGCCTATATTGCCGATCTGATGACTATCGAAAAAAGCACCCTGCCTGCCGTTGGCGGTCAGCGTTTCAACCGCTTGATCTTTGCCCGCAGTCCCTATCTGCTGCAGCACGCCGAGAATCCGGTGGATTGGTATGAATGGGGAAATGCCGCTTTTGCAAAGGCCCGCAATGAGAACCGTCCAGTTCTGCTCTCGATCGGTTACGCCACCTGCCACTGGTGTCACGTCATGGCCCACGAATCTTTTGAAGACAGCGAAGTAGCTGCGCTTTTGAACAGTCATTTCGTCTGCATCAAGGTCGATCGCGAAGAGCGACCCGATATCGACGACTTTTACATGACCGTTTCACAGCTTATGACCGGCAGCGGCGGTTGGCCGCTGAATATCTTCATGACGCCCGACAGGCAGCCCTTCATGACAATCACCTACCGGCCCAAACGTAGTCGGGGCGGCATGAGCGGTTTAATGGAGCTGTTGGCCAACATTGCCACCCTCTGGCGGCAACGACCTGACATGATTGATAAAAACTGCCGCGGGATCATGGAAGAGCTGGGCAATCTCAGTCAAAAAAGCAATCCGGATGAATCCATCGATATTACGGAATGTTCCACAAAAGCCATAAAACAGTTAAAACAGATTTACGACTCGAAATACGGCGGATTCGGCGGCGCCCCCAAGTTTCCGATGTCGACTTATCTGACCTGGCTTCTACGGCAAGGGCAGACCGACAATTCAAAGACCATCGAAATGGTTCTCCACACGCTGCGCCAGATGAGAAACGGCGGCATCTGGGACCAACTGGCGGGCGGCCTGCACCGCTATTCCGTCGATCAGCAATGGCTAGCGCCCCATTTTGAAAAAATGCTCTACGATCAGGCCATGCTGGCGCTGGTGTCAATTGATGCTTTCCAGAAAACCGCCGATCCTTTTTTCAGCAGCATGGCGGCTGATATAATTGAATTTGTTAAAAGTGAACTCAGCTCCCCGGAAGGAGCATTCTGTTCGGCGCTGGACGCCGATTCGGAGGGAGTTGAAGGCAGGTTTTACGTTTGGGACAAACCTGAGATTGACGATTGCCTGGAAACGGACAGCGACTTGTTTTGCAGTTTTTACGATGTCTCTGCCGGAGGCAATTTTGAGGGGAGCAACATCCTCAACCTTCCTCTGGATCTGGAAAAATTCTGCCGGAAAAATAATTCGGATATCGTAGCAACCGGCCTGGTTTTTGAAAACTGCCGTAAAACACTGCTGCAGAGGCGATCCGGTCGCATCCGTCCGTTGCGAGACGACAAAATCATCACTTCCTGGAACGGACTTATGATCGCCGCACTGGCCAGAGCCGGTGTTGCCTGCGAAAAACTGGACTACCTTGATCAGGCAGTAAATGCCGCACACTTCATACTGAAAAATCTGCGGCGAGCAGACGGTAGATTACTGCGCAGTTACCTTAACGGACCGTCCGAAACCCCGGCTTTCCTGGAAGATTACGCCTTTCTGGCGCTCGGCCTGCTGGAACTGTACGAAGCGACTCTGGAGACAGACTGGCTGGAGCAGGCCTCCCTGCTGGCAGAGGAGATTCTGCGACTATTCCGCGACCCAGCCACGGGTGAATTTCACCTGACCGGCCGGGATGCGGAACAGATGCCGTCCCGCGTTTCATCCGACCATGACGGAGTTACCCCCTCGGCCCTTTCTTCAACCGCCCTGGTATTGTTGCGCCTGTCCTGGATTTGCGACCGGCCGGAATTGATCGATCATGCCCGCACGGCACTGGCTGATCTCAGGGCAGACATCATACGCAGCCCCCTGGGTCACTTGGGAGCCTTGCAGGTACTGGCAGAACTGGAAAGAGAACCGGTCATCGCCATGCTGTCCGGTCCTGAAAATGATCCAGAACTAACGCCTCTCTTGCGCGTACTCAAGATGCAATCTATCCCGCAGCTTGCCATCCGGCGCGAGCTGACTTCAGGCCGCCGGGAAGTTGCAATCTGCGCCAACCGGACCTGTTACCCTGCTGTATCAACACCGGACTCGCTGACAGAACTTCTTCAACAGCTTGACTTGATGACAACATTCAAGGCAGTATCCTGACATCTGCCTAATCTCTCGGCGAACCCGTCACCAGCCGCATGGCGTTCAGATTGCAACACACTGTAATACTGAGCTAATTTTTAATAAGTCCTTTTAGGCACGCGTCGTGTAGAACTTAGTACAACAACCAGCCCAAAACATGCGGACTCATTGTCTTTGAGGAGAATAAACATGGCTGTCTTTAGACTAATGCTAATAGTAGTTTTATTGTTAATTTCAGCCACAACCCAGGCAGAAACCATAACTATTGCAGCTGCTGCCGACCTGAAATTTGCAATGGACGAAATCGTCTCCAGCTTCAAGAAAGAATATCCTGGTAATCAGATATATGTGAACTATGGTTCCTCCGGCAAATTTCACACACAGATCCAGCAAGGCGCACCCTATGACCTGTTTTTCTCTGCCGACATCGCTTTTCCACGCGAGTTGACCAAAACCGGAATGGCCGCCTCCGAAGTCAGACCTTATGCAGTCGGCCGTATCGTTCTGTGGAGCAATGTTATGGACGCCAGCAAATTAACCCTTGCAAGCCTGACCGATCTCAAGATCAGCCGAATCGCAATTGCCAACCCGAAACATGCTCCCTACGGTAAAAGAGCTGAAGAAGCTTTGCGTGCATCCGCTCTATGGGAGAAACTGCAGACCAAACTGGTCTTCGGCGAAAACATTTCACAGACCGCACAGTATGTGCAAAGCGGAAACGCGCAAATCGGAATAATTGCCCTGTCACTGGCAGTTAATCCAGAACTGGCCAGAAAGGGGTCTTACTACCTGATTCCGGAAAATCTACACAGCCCGCTGGAACAGGGCTATGTTATTACCAGACATGGTTCCGGCAAACCTCTCGTCAATAAATTTGCCGGATACATGGATTCCAAAAAGGCACATGACCTGATGACCAGATACGGCTTTATACTTCCATCCAAAAAACAGAACAAGTAGAAGGAAAGTTAATTCGTGCTATTAAGCGACAGCGATCTCCAATCTATAATTTTGACCGTGAAACTTGCATCGATTGTCACCATGATTCTACTGGTGATCGGCACTCCCATTGCCTGGTGGTTGGCCCGTACCAAAGCATGGTGGAAGAGTCCCATAAGCGCGGTGGTATCACTGCCGCTGGTGCTCCCGCCTTCTGTACTTGGCTTTTATCTGCTGTTGAGCATGGGCCCCAACGGACCGGTGGGACAATTGACCAAATCCCTGGGAATAGGCCTTTTGCCGTTCACCTTCTGGGGATTGGTTGTCGCCTCGGTCTTTTACTCGCTCCCCTTTATGGTGCAGCCGCTACAAAACGCTTTTGAAGCAATCGGCGAACGACCACTGGAAGTTGCCGCCACCTTGGGTGCTTCACCGCTTGATGCCTTCTTCACTGTTGCTCTGCCATTGGCACGTCCCGGCTTCCTGATCGCTTCAATACTGACCTTTGCACACACTGTTGGTGAGTTTGGTGTAGTGCTGATGATCGGTGGCAATATTCCCGGTGTGTCCAGGGTAGCCTCGGTGCAGATCTACGACCATGTGGAGGCGATGGAGTACTCCCAGGCTCACCATATGGCAGCAGTGCTGCTTATATTTTCGTTCCTTGTACTTCTGGCACTCTACGCTTGGCGCCCATCTGTCCGGAATATGATCGGGAGGCAATGACGTGCAACTTTCCATGAATACAGAAAAACGCTTTGGAGCTTTCACGCTCTCGACCGACTTCTCCATCGGTGGTGACAGAGTAGGCATTTTCGGTGTTTCAGGAAGTGGAAAATCCACTCTGGTTAGCATGTTGGCGGGACTTTTAAAGCCAGACAGCGGCGAGATCATCCTTGATGGTGAATACCTATTCAGCAGCTCTAAAAAAATCAACCTTCCACCTGAACAGCGGCGCATCGCAATGGTTTTTCAGCAGCATTGCCTGTTTCCTCACATGAATGTCAAAAACAACCTGCTGTACGGCTTCAAACGCTGTCCTGCTGAGATGCGCACCATTAACTTCAACACCTTGGTCAGTGTACTTAAACTTGAGGAACTGCTGGAGCGCGGCGTAGAAAATCTGTCTGGCGGTGAAAAACAGCGCGTTGCCCTGGGACGTGCCATATTGGCCAATCCGCGCCTGCTGCTGATGGATGAGCCGCTTTCAGCACTGGACGACACCTTGCGTTTTCAGATCATCCCCTATCTGAAAACAGTCAGCGAACGTTTCGGCATTCCCTATCTGTTCATTTCCCATTCGCTGGTTGAAATGCGCTTGATGACCGACACGGCGCTGCTGGTTGAAAAAGGTCGTATAATCGAGCAAACCACCAGCGAACAGCTTGCCCGTATCCGCATGGGACAAAGTTCAGTCGGCTATATTAATCTGCTGGAACTGAGCGACATGACCGAACGGGACGGGATCTGCGCCTATCGCTGGAAAGGTGGAGAAATTCTGCTGTCGTCCAACAATCGTGAAACAATCAGCGGCCTGTTCGAGCTTTCATCGAAGGATATTATCCTATTCAAAAGACACCCCGAAGCTATCAGTGCCCGCAATTTGCTGGAATGCAAAGTCATGTCTCTTTTTGAAAGCGGCCAAAAGTTGGGAGTTGAACTGGAGTGCTTGGAAGGAAGTCTGGTGGCCGAAATTGTGCCGGAAGCGGCCCGCGAACTAGGTATAAAGGCCGGTGCCACCATCCATGCCGCCTTCAAGGCTTCAGCTTTCCGGAGGCTTTCCAAACTCAATGGAGATACCATCAACAGCTAATGACATTTGGAAGCTGAAAATAAATCATGTTGTGATATAGTCGCCACGGTGCATTGTGTCAAATTGTCTTAGAAAGTTGAGATTGCCAAAGACTATGCTGCCCGCCATTCGTTACGTCACCCAGTACACACTTCTGTTTGCAATTCTTTCGGCTATGACTCCCCGCCCAGGCCTTGCCGTGCAGTGGCGCCCGCTGGCAACTACGACGCGCCATAAGGTTACAATTGACAATAACTCGATAAGGCTGAATGCTTTGGGCAGGCTGGAAGTCTGGTTGCGCTTTGTTCCACGCAGTGAAATGCAGCGGAAAGCGGCAGCAGCGGATTTTGGAGAGAAAAACTACCGTTCCCACCTGGAATTCTATGAAATAGACTGCAGCGAACAAAACGCAGTACTCGGCTTGATCGACATTTACGGCAGTTACAAAACACGACTTAAAAGACTTAAAGGTGGAGTTCAACCGGATGCCATCATCCCAGGTTCTGTACTGGAAAAGGCCGCCGAGAAGGTTTGCCCGGCCCTGACTCAGGAAACTTACAAAGAAGAACAGGAGGCGCAGGATCCGGAAATGGAAGGCGAGACCGGTTCCCAACCTGATGCGCAAGTTGATACGGAATTACAGAACAAAATTGATGAGTTGGAGAAAAAGAGCGTCGAAGATCCGGCAAACCTGGAAACCTGGCGTCTACTTGGAAATGCCTGCTTTGACGCCAAACTGTCTGAACAAGCTATCTCAGCCTACAATCGCGCCTTGGCGCTGAAACCTGATGACACAGACATCCTGAACGACCAAGGGGCCATGTACCGCCAGATTGGTGAATTTTCCAAAGCGGTGGCAAATTTTGAAAAAGCATTCAAGGTTGATCCCAAAAACTTCGAAAGCCTTTACAACAGCGGTTACGTGTATGCCTTCGACCTGAACAACCTTCCCAAGGCTCTTGAAATATGGCAACTCTACCTGAAGCTTGACAGCAACAGCGAAGCAGGCCGGACTGTCAAGGGCTTCGTCGAACGATATCAGAAGAATCAGAACCGGAAATAGCCGCTGGTTTTTGTTTTATGCGCTAAAACATTTCGTATTATCAGGAATCTGTGGTACAGTCCGTAAACTTTGCGCCCGTAGCTCAGCTGGATAGAGTCCCTGGCTTCGAACCAGGTGGTCGGCCGTTCGAATCGGTCCGGGCGCGCCAATAAAAACAATGGCTTATGGTTTACTCCATAGGCCATTGTCGTCTATAAAATGAATTCTGTTGCCGTTTTGTTGCCGTTATCCTCGCCAGTTGACTTTTCAATCATCAAA
>JBBQCH010000078.1:0-15555 GCA_038318485.1 Geobacterales bacterium | reverse complement strand
GACGTGTGTCCATGTCACCATAAAAACGCTTTAAATCCAGCAGAATAGAAACCAAGACGAGGGTAAACAGGAAAACTGCCAACCCAAGCCTTCCAAAAATGGCTCGTCAACAACAAGGTTCAATCATTTTGCAAGAGGCTCGACTATATTCAAATAGCAATTTACTTGCAGAACCCATCTGTACGTACACGATTAAGGCTTTCGCATTCACCTCGTTTACAAGCAGTTTCCAAATCCGAACAGAACCGCTTCTGTTCACCAAGCATGAGGTGACTAAGGCCACGATACTTGTACGCCACTGTTTCATTTGAATTAAAATATAGCACTTGGTCGAAGTCCTTAATGGCTTGCTGGTACTTCTCGGTCTTGAAATAGGCAATCCCCCTATTACAGAGTGCGGCAAGGTCTTGCGGGTCTAATGTTATCGCATTATCCAGGTCGTTCAGTGCTTTCTGATATTGCCCAAGGTTTGCATAGGCAATGCCGCGGTTGAAATAGAAAGCCGCCTTGTTCGAATCCAACTTAATTGCGTGATCATAGTCTAGCACCGCCTTCAGAAACTCGCCCAGTTCCGCATAGACATTGCCACGGTTATAGTATGAAGACGTATCGCAGGAGTCTAGAGCTATCGACCGGTCAAAATCTTTTATAGCATCCTGTAATTTCCCCTGACTTGTTAGTGCAGTACCACGATTGTAAAAAGCGCGAAGATGTGTTGGGTTTATCTGGATAGCCTTATCAAAATCATTTATCGCCTTGGCTGAATTACTCAGGTTCGCATAGGCCGTGCCACGGTTGTTGAATGCGTCACTCAGACTCGGGTCAAGGTGTACCGCCTTGTCGTAATCCTTGATAGCCTGCTGCCATTTAGTGAGGTCTGCATAAACAATTCCGCGATTATTGAATGCCTCAGCATAATGATCATCTTTCCGAATGGCTTCGTTGAGGTAAACCAATGCCTTTTCTGGATTGATGAATCTAACCCTGTCCCACAGCATTAACGCTTTCCTGTTTGCCTCAACTGCTGTCAGCATTCGCGTTACTTCATTGTATTCTTTGGACAGCTTCGTCCTCTGATCCTTCTTATTTGAAAGTTTCTTGCTCAATTGTTCTGGGTGTGCGTTTTTTGATTCCAGTTCCTGTATTCTGGCGAGCAGCTCTCTCTCCCGCTGCTCAAGCTTTTCAGCCTTTGCTAAAGCCGATTGGTCCTTCAAAAAACTCTTGACCCTTTCTTCCAGGGTAGCCGTGTCAACGCATACTTTTGCTTCGATTTCGACACCGAACGTCTCGCCGCTTGCATAGTTTTTCTGGGAAATGATCTCTGCCTGCAAAACCGCTGAAGATAATGCTGTAATCTGATTCTGAATTAGCTGATGGTCCTTAACGATTTTAATACTGTCGAGATATGTCCCCGCTTTCTCCAAAACCTCTCGTTTGGCTTTTGCAATCGCTGCGGTTCTGGCATCGTCAGGTGATTGGCTTCCGTTGAATGGTTGCCGCACCGTATGTGTATAGGTAACAACCTCTGCCCATAAACAAGCCGGTGAAATCACGAAACTTAAAAACAACAATCCAATAACGTAATTTCTCCAAGCCTGTAGTCGGCGTATTCTTCCACACTGATGTGAATATGCTTGTGAGCTGATTATTGTTAATGTCACGCAAGGCTTTATTATGTTGAACATTGACTGAATTTGAATTCAACGCGCCGGTCGATTTCATCGGTCAGATCATCTTTCCCAGTACCGACAATATTTTCCCGAAATCCTCTACCGAAAGTTTTTGACTTGTTCATAACCTTCGGTGCAATAGATGCCATCTTCTTCTGAATCCATTGCGCCCGCTGCAACGACAATTTGTCATTGTAGCCCTCTGAGCCGGACCTGCTGCAATGTCCGATGATTTCAATTTTGCATTCAGGAACTGCTGCAACAAGATTTGCGATCTGTTTTATAAAAATATTGTACTGAACTATTTTACTATCAACAGGTTGTTTTGAATTGGGACCAAAAGTGATTTTGCTCGTAATCTCATTTGTTTCGCTGACACTGGCCTTTGCAAGCTTTCCAAAAACTTCTTCAGCTTCCACCCATTGGCCTTGTTTCGCCAAGTTGGTATATTGCCCATTCAAAACTTCCAGTTGTTGCCTTTCCTGGCTTCCGGCTGCCTGATTGTAATAAGACAGGGATTTTTTGAACTCTTTTTGTTCATATAGAATATCACCCTTGACCAGCATGGATTTTATGGCAAGTCTGTCGAGATATTCTTTGTTAACTGTTTCGTTCGGGGATTTACTTACTGAAGACAGATACTGATCGTAACTTTTGCCTTTCAAGTATACCGGGCTATCTTTGTAGATATCTTTCGGCGTAGTATCAAATCTGGAGACGTGTATAGTGGCAGATGCCAACACTTTACCGGATGATTTTTCAAACACGGTGGCTTTAACCCTATAGATACTTCCTCGCTCTCCCTGCTTTTCTTCTAGGGTTGCCATGCCATTCAGGATGTATTCCGACACGTCTAAATTATCCGGTTCCATTTCACCAGACACTTGAAAACGTTTCTTGATTTCAGCGGAAATGAGCTCGTTGATACGTGAATTGGCCTTGACCGGATAGCCTGATTCGACATCTATGAAGGGGTCAATAACTATCTTTTTCAACTGTTTTTGTTTGGTGAGGGGATTGATAACAACCTTGTTTAGCACATTACCGATACTGGAGTTTTCAAGTTGGTCGGCAAGGTTGCCGGCTAATGCTCTCATGCCTTTGTCAAAATCCATTACCCGCGTAGGTAGGGTTTGGGTGTGAACACAAGATGTTACTAATACAAGCAACTGAATTATCATGCTAAATTTGAGTATTAATTTATTTTGTCTGTTCATGGTTTTCTAATTCCACGTTGTGAGAATGTCTTTTTGACACCAACCGGTTTCTCCACCGGTAAGCTCAATCAAACACCATCCATTCTTTTCTTTAAGTATTTGAACAACGTCTCCTTTTTTCAAGGATTTCATAACGGCTGATTTGGTGGAAGGTTTTGACCTCATTTTAGCCTTGTTTTTTGTTACTGTTGTCGAAGCGGGAGTTGTGGTTGTCTGACTTTGATTTGTTGTATTAACACTTTCGGCCGCTATTGCAGGGACAGGCTTGTTCATCTTTATTTCTTTTGCTACCTTTTTTTCTATTGGAGCATCTTCTTTGAAAGCTGCCGGTACTGGCTGCGAGTTCATCATACCTGGGATGCTTATACCCATAGAGTTTTCCTCGTAGCTGTAATTTGCAACTTTGTTGTTTACCATCTGAATTTTCAATATATCTACATACATGCTGTTACTGCCCGAAGCCATCCCGAATGAGCCAATTGCCATAAACTTGTTTACTCCTTCTTGAGATTCAGCAGGTTTACGGTATTCCCATATTTGTTTACCCGATGAATCTGTGAATTTTCGGTCAGGTTTACCAAATTTTTGAACGACTTGTTCGCCCGTAAGCCCCTTGAAGTTGGTGGACGACAAATCTTCTGATTTCCACCCACCAGTTGATGCGCAACTGGATGTTAAAAGCATAAGAACCATTGCAGAGAAAAAAATACTATTTTTTAGATTTAAATTCTTCATAGTGCTCCTCTTTGAATAATCTGGGACAAATGCTTCTAATCCATTGATTGCCAAGAATGCCCATCAGCTTTAAGGACATTCGTAAAAAGCAGTGTTTGAATGATTATTGTTTAATAAAAACAGCTTGTTCCGAATAATTGACGCCAGTTGATGACTGAATTACCAAATTTCCGACCATCTGGGATACATTTGTCGGTATGTTCACATTGTCATACTGGGGCACCAGAAACTGAAAAAACGTAAATGCGCCTGTTGAGGTATTTATGTGGTTTGCGTAAACTGTAAACCCGCTACCCAGGTATATTTGCGAGGTGTCTGTCAACGGGTTTATCCCTCCGGATACAGGCAGTGTACCGAACGTCGGATAGGTTATTGAGCCAGAGTATGAATTGTACTGGCCCTGATTTGCCGAATACAGGCTAGTTAGCTTAAATGATGCACCATGCGGCCCGACCCATGTGCCAATAGGGAACGTCGTGGCTGTCGTGGCCGCTGTTATAGTTATTACTGCAATTGCGCTCTTAGTTGGGTCTGCTACGCTTGTTGCTTTGAAATGATAAATACTGCCTGGAGTAGCACTAGCATTTGTGGCGCTAAATGATACTGTATTTAGACCAAGAAGGGGCGCTTGATTACTCTCGACAACGCACCAACTTACGTCTGTATTGCTTGTGCCGGTAACCGTGGCAGTAAAGGTCGCACTACCGCCTACAGGTATCGTGGCTGAAGACGGATTGATCGTCACATTCACTGCGTTGTTTACTGTTACCGTAGCAGTTGCTGACTTGCTCGAGTCAGCAGCGCTTGTCGCCTTTACGTGATAGGTACCGGCATTTGCCGGGGCGGTATAAACACCAGCCGAAGTGATTGAACCTCCTCCGGCATCAACCACGCTCCAGGTAACTGCGGTGTTAGTAGTGTATGAAACGGCTGCAGTGAAGGTTGCGGTGCCATTGGTAGTGACTGTTGCCGTTTTTGGAGTGACATTGATGACTACTGGTGGTTGTGGGATATTTGCGGCCGTAAAGACACCATTTTTAAAGTCATTCGCCTTCCCTGAATAGATAACCAAATTGTTCAGCCTGTTGGTGATGGTGACATCCACTGAGTTAGAATTGACTGTAACCCTGTCGAAGATACCGTCAAGTCCGAAATGGTTTGCAATATAATCGTCTGAAACCGGATTGGCAGTCGTTTGATAAGCAGCTAGCAACGGCTGCAGTTTGGTCTGAATAGCATTAACGGAGCTGAGAAAATTTGTGTTGAGGGTTTGCATCCACGTTGCAGGAATCGTAGAACTAAGAAAATTATTATAAATATAAATCGAATAGGTGTTGCAAGCGGATTTTACAGCAAGGTCAGCAAGTGGATTGATGTTTGCTATTCCTGCCCCTGGAGCAAAAGAATACAACACACCACTACTTGATGATTGGGCCATTAACATAAACGGAGGCTTGAGACTGCTAATATCAAAAGAAAAAGAACCATCCGTATTGATTGCCTTTGACAGTGTCGTGGTTGGTGAAGATGAATCCTTCAGATAAACCGTCCCGAACATCGGTGCACCTGTCGCAGCCACGCCAGATACGGTACTTGCCGCAACTCCGCCACCCCCACCACCGCCCCCACCACCGCATCCGGCAAAAAGCATAATTAATGGTAATGTCAGCATTAATGCTACCATCAATAATAGTTTCTTCATGTTACCCTCCAATGCGGTTTGATTTTATGGCCACCCTAAAATGACAAATAATAAAATATTAAATAAAATGCCTATATCCGATAACGAATATAGGCGCTTATTAGCCAAATCGAAATATGGCTGAAAACACCCTCTTCGGCGGACCAGCCATCCTTTGTCAGGATCTGTGACTCTGCGTCTCCGGATTGCTCCGGGTTTGCTCTTGTCGGAGAGAAAGCTTTTTGTATTATTATGCTTGTCTTAAAATGATGAACTCGTGTCAATTTCAAAAGTTACGTTTAAATTGGATACTATTATCTCCTCCAGCCCCAACATAATTACAAGCCGAGGTAGTACACAATATACATTGATTAGACATTGTATAAAATATAGCTTTCGTAGTAAGTAACTATCTCCCCGTCAAACGGAGGGGCATTACGATTGCTGCCCCCTCAAAGGGGGCTGATCGCAATCGGTTAAAGTCAAAATCAAAAACCTGACATGCGGGGGTGATGCATAATCCCGGAACTGTCAAACTTTGTGAGTCCCCTACCATAGGTGGGGGTACCTTGTAGAAATTATGGTAGATTAGCCTATTGTAACTGATAGTACTTTAATTAAAAAGTGCCTTGATGTAGTGGATAAAACAATATAAATATCCAGACATTTGGAGGGAAACTAAAGAAGGTCTGGGTGTTTAGGGAGCAATGAAGAATTATTACCCAAAACAATAATGGGTTCAATTGTTAATAGGCCAATAAATATTAATGAGCAAGTAATATTTTGTGATAACTGAGTGGAAAAGAGTGATAATTATTTAGATATCATTTCAAACTTTACCTATCTATCCACTCATCAATGTCCTTGTTTATTGCCTTATTCTTGGTGCATTGCTTTTCAAGCGATTTAGGAATGAAGATATTGTCTAGATTTATGGCGCGGATATTTGAGTTGCTCATCACGGTCAAACTTTGATCTACTTGGTGAGGGGAGGGCAAACCTCCCGAGTCACATGCTGTCCTGGGTATGTTTATGTTACCGCACGGCCGTCCGTCTCTGAACAAATACTCTCCTTCGCCGTTCCTGTAGCAAAATTCGATCGAATGATCGATAATATGGACGAAAGTTATCTTATTACTGACTCCTGGACCAAAGTGAAACGCCGGATCGCATCTGCCAACACCTGGTGCAGACAGAGAAACAAGGTCGGCATATGAATGTACTTCTGATTTCCGCAAATACCGAAACTATAAACATGATTCCGCTGCCGCTAGGGCTGAATTGCGTGGCGGTTGCCGCCCGGAATGCCGGACACGACGTACACCTGCTTGATCTGATGGGGAATGCCGATAACAAGGCCCTTATTCAGGATGCCATACTGCAATCAAAGCCTGACGTGATCGGGATTTCCGTACGAAATGTCGATAATCAGCATATGACGGAGACCTTGTTCCTCCTGGAGCCGGTACGTGAAATCATCGCCCAATGCCGTTCCTGCTCCACTGCCCCTATCGTGATTGGCGGTGCCGGATTCAGTATTTTCCCAAATGCGGTACTCCACTACCTGAAGGCCGATATGGGAATCTGCGGGGAAGGCGAGATTGCCTTCACGAGGCTACTTGATGCTCTTGAGCGTGGAGAAAGCCTGTCAGAAATTGATGGTCTTTGCCTTCCTGATGGGAACTTACAGAATAACGATTCCGTCAGAGGTAATCTGGAAACCCTGCCATTCCCCGATCCTTGCCTCTGGTCAGTACCCACTGAAGCAAAGGATGAGATATGGATTCCATATCAGACGAGGCGCGGTTGCCCAATGCAATGTGCCTATTGTTCAACTCCAGCCCTTGAAGGAACGGTAATCCGCAAGCACTTGGTGGAAGCTGTTGTCCAAGGGATAGCCCGGCATGTGTCAGCTGGCTTCAGCAAATTCTATTTTGTTGATAATACCTTCAATTTCCCTCCGGATTACACAAAACGGCTCTGCGAATCGCTGATTGCAGCACAGTTGGGTATTCGCTGGCGATGTATCCTCTATCCGGGTTTTGTGGACGAGGAAATGGTGCACTTGATGGCGAAAGCCGGTTGTGTTGAGGCAAGTCTCGGCTTTGAAAGCGGCAGTCCCAAAATTCTAAAGAATCTCCATAAGAAATATACGTTAGATCAGGTACGGTTAGCCTCAGAACTCCTAACGTCACACGGAATAAAGCAAATGGGATTCCTGCTTCTTGGCGGTCCAGGGGAAACGAAGGAAACGGTCCTGGAAAGCCTTGCCTTTGCCGATTCACTGCAACTTGATATGTTGAAGCTGACTGTTGGCATCCGGATCTACCCTGGAACCGCACTGGAGAAGATTGCTCGGGAAGAATCTATGATTGCAGATGGGGATGACCTTCTCCAGCCGCGTTTTTACCTTGCCAAAGGGCTTGATGGGTGGCTTGGCCCAACCATACGTACATGGATGGCCGACCGTCCAAACTGCACCATGTAAATAAAGCAAATGCCTTTATATGTATTAGCTCTGTTCGGAGAATCATAAAAAAAGCAGCTGCTAATGCTCGACAGGAGAGCACCATTGTTTAACCTGAACGTTACTTGGGAAAACGTGCCGATTAATTTATTGAGTCCAGATGCGGACTCATTTCTTCAAGAATCATTGAACTTCAATCCCGAGCATTTCAGCCTCAAGAAAGTTGAATCGCTAACCTCCGAAGCTATCAACTTGTTACTCCAAATTCACCCCATACATGTAATTCGACATAGACGATCAATGCTTGTAATTGCTGGATACAGAACCTTCCAGGCGGCCTCATTCTGTTTTCCACCAAATCATGAAATTCCAGTTGCGGTTCTCGATAAACGAACAACAAAGCAGCAACTGGCCCTTCTGCGCTACCTTGATCTGGCTGTAACCCCATTGTTATTCAGGTTGGACGGCTCCCTGGCGGACAGCTATCAGTTGATTGCTGGTGATGGCACTCACAGAGAGCAGGCATGGTTGCATTCATCCATGCACTCTTTCGCCGCTGCTCTTTCTGTATCTCCTTCGACTCTCTGTAAGCCCAAAAGAAACAGCACAGGCAAAACAGCGTCAGCTCAAAAAGAATTGACTTACAATCCTCCTCAAACTCTTGTTGAAATAACGTAAGGTTCCAATCGACATTGTAATGTGGTTGAGACACTACAGAGCTGGAATTATTTGACTCCAAACAAGTCCTGAGAGTACTGCCCATGAGATCTGTACCTGAAAATGATCAGTTTCCCCGTCTTCAAATACTGGAAGTACTCAAGCCGTACCATGTTTCAAAAGCCATTTTCGAAAGCTTACTTGAATTTATCAACCACCTTCCCAAGTTCAATTCTTTCGCCACTATTGCCGGCAACCTCTGCTACATCCTGAAAACATTAAGAATTGTCATTGCAGAAAGCCAAATAACCGACAATAAACTGCCCAATAATATTAACGGATGGATCAGTTGCTGTGAAACCATAACAGCCCACCTCGATGATATTGAATTGCAGCAACCTGGATTCTGCTCCAAGGGACACTCACCATATTCGCCTCCTTACCGCGATTACTTCGAAACTCACCCGTTGGCGATAGCTCTATGGTGCAGCGTACAGAATGAAGAACTTCACAGTCGATACGTACAGTTGCAAGCGCAGCTTTGCTTGTCGTTCCATTTGTTGCAGGTTCAAAGCGCGAAAAAACGTAAGTACACCGCAAGTGCGAAAATAAAGGCCTGTCTGGCGGTGAGAAAACTGTCACGCCCGGAATTTAGAGCGTATTTGTGGAAACTCCCTGAACGGCCATTGTCAATGAAGGCATATCGGAGGGCTTTAAAGCAGTTTGACGATGATAAAGATATCCACCCTTTACTGGTACTGATTGACTATGCTCTGAAGGAAAAAGCTGTCAGAGAAAGAACTGGAAAGATGGCAGGACGGGCGGTAAGAGGTGCGTTTAACCTTAACCAGCAGGTGATCTCCTTTGGGACAGAGGAAGCTGGTGACGCTGAAAAAATGACCGTCCTTAAGGTGACTACCGGAAACAAGACTGAAATTGCCAGACGAAAGAACACTCTGTGCAATCCGGATGAGTTTCATTCATCCCGACAATTTGCCATTCAGGAACGGGCAGGAAAAGACCCGTCCGGTGGATTGAGCGAACGTCAGCAGCATATGATGTCGCGTGGGGTGTCGTCAGCCTTGGCAATGCACAACCAGAGACTACCTGGTGACTGGGAACGACTGACTGCATATGAAATTGAAACATTGCTGCAAGGGCTCAAAAAATTAGTCGACAGCCCAAGCAGCATAATGGGCATTCCATCAGCAGAGCTGGCTGCCTTTCTGTCCATTTGCTTCTGGATGGCGCGCCCGCCAGAAACTGCTCGTGACGCTACACTTGTTCCGGACGCTGCCAACTGCAAAACTGAACTTGGCATACTATGGTACCCGGACCCGAAAAGCGAGAAAACCCCTAGGATAGGGTGTGGGGGTTGGGTCGTCAAGCCGCGTGTGGCAAAGTTGCACAGCGTTCCGGCAAAAATACTCGAATTACAAGCCGAACTGGTCCTGTCAGGTCGTTATACATTATCAATTCCAATGCATGCTGCTTTTACGATGGACAAACATCTGTCGTTGTTTCAAGTGAGGTTCCATCCTGTAAGGATATTCGATCATGAAGTTACGAAATATGAACAAGCAGCCAACGAGTTTATGAGAACTCTGCGTAGCCGTACCGGAGGGCGGCATTCCCTGAAACGTGTTGCCAAACATATGCACAATTATATTGCTCAATTACCCGGCTCTGACATAACCACGGCAATGTCGATCTCCGGCAATAATGATCCCTTGGGTGCCGTGCCGCTGCACTATACCGCCAACTCGATTGAGCATCTCAGGAAAATATACTCAGATGCGTGTTGCACTGTCCTGTCCGATACTGACCTTGATAAGTTGTCCGCGCAACCCCAGAAAACCAGCGCTTACCATGTTGGGAGCCGTTTCGTTCCCAAGCCGGATACAGTAAAAGAACTGGTTAGCAATCTGCGCTCCCGCTTGAAATCTGCACGAGAGGAAGTCGAAAAAGATCCGGTGCTGATACATAACCAGATAACTGTTTACACTGTCACCATGCTGGGGTTTGCGACGGGCTATCGGGCTGTCCGTGACCCCCTGTTGCAAGAAGCGGAAATCGACCGGGAATCAGGATTTGCGGTTATTTCGGACAAAGATGATGAATCTTTTTACAACTCCAGGATTGTATGGCTACCGGATATTTGCCTGAAACAACTGGATTTATACGATAAACATATATCAGAGCTTCAGCACTGGCTTTTTGATCATAATCTTCAACTTTTCTTCAAATCACGCGAAAAAATCACAACCGGACGTCGGGCCGATCGAGAAAATCCTGCCTTATTTCTTCTGAAACAGAAATCCGATGACCTTCCAGTCCAGCCAAAATTACTGAAGCAACTCCTTGCCAGGACATCATACAACTTGCCAGTCAATTCCAACCGGCACTACCTGAGGACAAATCTTCTGAAAAGCGGTTGCCCATTGGAAGTTGTGTCCGCCTTTTTAGGACATTGGGAGCGGGGGGAGGAGCCATGGGGGCGTTACTCAGGGTTATCTCCGATGGTCTATCGCGATGTGTTGAAAGAATATCTGGTTTCGCTGATGGATAAAGCAGAATGGAAGACAGAGTCCGGCTTTGAAAGACGATAGCGGTATGTCAGATTTTTCAGGAATCTGGGATAAGCTTTTGGGTGACCGGCCTCCCAATGGAACAGCTGGTGCAAGACTTTACGATGAAAAGATCAAAATAATCAGAGCGCTCCCCCCTGGAATTGCGAAAGGCGAGAAATACGCAGTATTAACGAAGGAACAGCTAGAACCTCGCCTGTCGCAAGCAAGACTCAAACTCAATGCCGGATCGTACATCAAGCTGATCCGCTTTCTTATCCGTGGCCTTGTCAAAGGGAAAAAAGAATATTCATGGGATGTGTCGATACCCGCTTTGCCGATTGGTCTCCCGCGCGAGCCTGCCCGTTTCACTCCACTAAAATTCAAGGAACTTAATAACCTGAGGCGTCTTGAGACGGTCTTCATACGTTCTTTATCGTCTGGCCATGAATTAACTCCAAAGCAACGTCTTGGCCAACTGCTATTCTCCGCCATCCTGTACGGTGGTCTGATAGATCGTCAGTGGTTGGAACCATGGCTCGGATCCCTTTGCGACCGTGTGCGGGGGGATGGCAGCTCTCTTTGGCTGGAAATGCAGAGGATATGGCAATACCAGCGTGATCCCAAGGATGGAACCAATGGAGCCAAAAAGCGGAGTGCTGCGAAAACGATCATAATATCACGTCGCTGGTTTGCCGATCCTCTAACCAAGAGCCTGATCATTCGCTGGCAATCTGATGCTGACACGGGTAAGGCTTTCTCAGGTACTCTTCCCAACGCTTACGATCTTGTGAAAATCTTCCTGATTCATGCCGGTTCTCCAAAGCAGGATATTCCTGACAATGTCGCCAGGCTGCTGAAAATGGCCGAAACCCGCCTTGGCCTGACAGTTGCGCCATTTCTTGCTTCATATGCTGCCGGTTCAGTCAAAGCCGTATCGTTAGCGCCGGAGGTCTGGGTGCGTCTTAATTCCGGCAGGCTGTTATCGCGCCAGCCCGGACCGGATTCGAATGAGGATTTATTCGTTGCGCTCAAACGAGGTGCCCTCAATAATGAGGATTTACCCGCTCCGTTATCCGATCAAGAACTCTTACTCAAGAAAATGCGATCAATATTTGCCAGTGAAGCAGGAATTAAAAAAGGAAACGCAGAACTTAAGAACAAAATGTTGGCTTTTGAAGAGAAGAACAACAAGCAGATGTGCATACTGCTGGCGCTGCTCGTAAAATGGGCCTGCCATCTTCTGGCAAGAGAATCCCAATACAAGCCGGCAACACCCAAACGGTATCTCAGCTCAATAGGTAATGTATTATTGATCGCCTTTGAGAATGAAAATCTTCTGGAAATGCAATGCAGTGATTTTATTGAGCGTTACGACCGGGCTGTTGAGATGGTCAAAAGAGAAAAAGAGAAGATTTACGCCAGGCAGACCATAAGCCGGTTTCATGATTATCTGGTTAAATACTTCTGGGTACCCCGGATCCACCAAGGGTTCTTTTATCGCCGATCCGGGCCGCCGGAATCAACCGTTGACGCCAATTTACTCAGCCACGCTGAGTTCGATCGTCTGAAACAGGCCTTGGGCTGGTCTGATACTAACCGGCCCAGGATTGCAACAGCGGCATTGCTGGCCGCAATTATGGGCTTTCGCTGCGGACTGCGACGCAATGAAGTCCTGTTCATACGAGTCAGGGACATCCAGTGGGGCAGTAAGCCTGAGTTGGTTCTGCGGGCAACAGCAAAGCGTAGCCTCAAAACTCCAAACTCTACCCGTCGCATCCCTCTTTATGTGCTGTTGCCGGCAGATGAACTCAATGAGCTTGGTTCTTTTCTGAAGGAATACCGCGATCAGGAGCAAGGAAAAAACGACCTTGTTTTTTCAGTCCAGGAAAAGCCCGGTCAGGCGCTTGCAGATGCAGCCTTATTCGGACCGATCAGCGAAACGCTGACCATGGTCACTGGTGACAAAACCCTGAGATTCCATCATCTGCGCCATTCCTTTGCCACTTGGCTGCTCGTCAGGCTAACAGGGGAGGGGATCGGATTGCGAAATTCCGCCCCTTTTCTCGACCATCCTGAATTCGAAGATAAACGGGTGGAAGATCTGCGCAATGCAATTCTGGCCAACGAGAACCTGGGCAGGAAAGGGGCTTATGCCGTTGCAATGTTGTGCGGCCATGCGGATCTTGAGACCACATTCACCAGCTATATTCACTTATGCGATTGGCTTCTCGGTCGTGAAATCGGCCGGCCGGTCGCGTTACCGCAGTTATCAGTGGAGGCGGTTACGGGTGCTTCCGGCCTGTCACGCGCCACGGTCTACCGTTCAATGAAGCCCGGATGCGATAGTAAAGCTTCTGAATGGGATTGGGACAAACTGCACAGAGGGGCGGCAATTGACTCAAAATACCGCGATCCTTTCCTGGATCAGACAGAAGAATACACCCCCAAATATTTCGTTTTCCCTGAAAAGCCAGCAGCGGAACCGCTATGGAAAACTGTTCAAAGGGCTCTTTACCTGATTCAGGTGCGCCAAAAAACTGTGCAAGACGTATCTGAAATTATGGAAGTTCCAGTCGAACAGATCGATAAATGGATTTCCCGGGTGGATCAGATCATTGGCATGCGTCATAAGTACGGAACTACATATGGCTTGTTTCGGCATGTCACTGCTCGTAATCGACCTCTTGCCAAACGGCTCGTCACAAGGAAAATGGATGGATTAATTGTGAACTGGAAACGAAGCAGGAACAGGACCGGTACAGGTATATTCCCGAAATATCCGGTTGAAAAAGCTGATCAGAAACTGGCTGAATTGATCCTGAACAATTTTGAAAAACTGCCGGAGGATAGAAAAAACGAAGTAATGATAATGGTGGATTATTTTCTCGAGATATTCAGTATTCATAAGGGCAGCCTTGTTTTTAACGTACCGCGGATGGCCAAACACTTTCTATCGGTAATGCGGTTTCTCGGGATTCCGGAAACGTCAATTCAGTTGGTGGAAATATCGGGTGCTGCAAAAGGAGTTGGGGCGTTGGCCCGACGCCGGGAATGGGAAAAGTCGCTGGGGATGAAGGGATGCAAGTGGGCTTTCTCGGACCGGGGGTATGGAGCAAAAAGAAAACCAGGAGTTATCGGTTTCCGTGTGTTGTCAAAGGTTAAGGACGGGATGGTCAGGGAAGGAAGTTACGGATTCAGGTATGCTGTGTATATTCTGGCAATTGGGTACTGGAGTTGAGCTATTGGGGCGCATATAACCTGTATCCAGGCCCATCTCGACCTGAAAGGCAAGCACCTGCTGCCGATCCACAACGGCACGTTTGACTTGTCTACTCACTCCTGGCGGGAACCTTTTGACAGGATAGCTGCCTTGGGCACTGCTCAGGGCATTGCGGTCATGACACCCCTGATGGGTAAAACTGTCAATATGCACAACACACAGAGTGTACGGTGATGGTGGGGAGAGGTGGGGAGATTGAAAGGGCCCGAGCGTGTGCAGGTTACGTGGGACCCGGTGGTTGAGCGGCTTTGAAGGGCCGCTTGTGTTTGAAGTGGCGACATATCCCAAAAGATGAAACATAAAAAAAACTGTATCGCTTATTACGATGCCGAAAATACGCCCATTGCGGCGCCTTTTATTTTATGGTATTAACATTATAAGGGGAATGTATGGGCATTATTGCTTTTACAGACATACAGAAGTTTGCTGCCGATGTGGCCCGGGAGTTTTTGCCGGAGAAGGTGATTCTGTTCGGTTCTTATGCCTCGGGCAGTGCCGGGGTGGAATCGGATGTGGACCTGTTGGTCGTCATGCCCGAAGATGTCTCAGGTGCGCGGGTTGCTGTCGAGATCATTACCCGCCTGAAACCGACTTTGCCGATTGAGCTTATTGTTCGTTCGTCACGCCAGATCAAGGAACGCCTTGCTCTGAACGACTTTTTTCTGCGTGAAATCATGGCCACCGGCAAAGAACTGTATGCAGCCCCTCACCACTGAGTGGATTCAGAAAGCTGAAGGTGATCTTTATACGGCGCATCGCGAATTGCGTGCTCGCAAGTCACCCAACTATGATGCCGCCTGTTTCCACGCCCAATAATGCGCTGAAAAGTATCTAAAAGCCCTCCTGCAGGAAGAAGTAATCCCATTTGGCAAAACCCACAATCTCTCTCTGCTGCTTGATCTGCAGCAAAATCGCCATCCGTTTCTTGAGATGATCAGGCCGGTACTGGCAATCCTCAATGCCTATGCCGTCGAATACCGCTATCCTGGAGAGTCTGCCGACAAAGAGGTGGCCCGGCAAGCAGTCAGGTTGGCGGAAGAGGTTAAAGTGGCTGTTGTTCGGGTTTTAGCTGGGGGCGAGTGTGGGTAAGTGTTATAACCCAATAGATAGATAACAGCGTCCGCTTGGGTGCCCGAGGTAACCGTCAACCGAGCACCATCTATCTCCCCGCTGATATTCCCGCTATGCTGCCCTGTAGTTGATAAACTCACAGGAGGTCAGTAGATGACGGAGAATACCCCCGATTGGTCAGCCAGACTATCAGGATGGCGCATAAGC
>JBBQCH010000077.1:0-15841 GCA_038318485.1 Geobacterales bacterium | reverse complement strand
TATCGCCCTTCTGATCTCATCCACCGGACCGCCGGTGGAAAGGTCCATAATCGCATCTGCGCCGTATTTTACAGCGACGCGGGCTTTTTCAAGCTCTTTCTGCATGTCAGTGTCATCGGAGGATGAACCGATATTGGCGTTCACTTTTGTGCGCAGGCCAGCCCCGACCGGCAGAGGTATTCCGTTGGCATGTTTGATATTATGACAAATAACTATGTTTCCTGCGGCAATTCCGTCACGAATAAATTCCGGGCTGACCCCTTCCGCAACTGCGGCAAGTTGCATCTTTTCGGTCACTAAACCTCTACGGGCGTATTCAAGCTGAGTCATGTGCAAAATCCTTTGGTAAACTATAAGTTATTTACTGCTTATAAAGACGGGATAAATCCGTTGACGTTCTTATTTCCAATCAGTGGAATTCCGATAGTTCTTGCGCTGCCAAATAGTGATTAACCGGGCTATGCCCTTTACCTAATGGGCGGGCCAGACGAATAGCGGCAGTGATGAATTTTTTAGCCTTTTCGATCGATTGAAGCAACGGTTCGCCTTGAGCCAGGAAAGCTGCGATGGCCGAGGCGTAACTGCAACCGGTGCCGTGGGTATTGCCGGTAAAAAAACGTTCGGAGCTGAAAGCATGACACTGGCTGCCATCGAACAGGATGTCGGTCGATTGCCTGCCGGTCAAATGCCCTCCCTTGACAAGGACATTGGCGGCGCCCATTAAGTACAGATCGCGGGCAGCCTGTTCCATCTCCTGCTCTGTCCTGACATGGCGACCCAGCAGTTTTTCCGCTTCGGGCACATTGGGTGTCAGGAGATAGGCCTGCGGCAGCAACTGATCGCAGAAAACCTGGACGGCTTCGCGCTCCAGCAGTGCAGCCCCTCCCTTGGCGACCATGACCGGATCAATCACGAGAGGGATCATGATCTTGAGTTCCCTCAACTGTTCCGCAACTGCTGCAATAATGGCCGGAGTGTGAAGCATACCGGTTTTAATGACATCAATCGGAATGTCACTCAAGACACAGTCAAGTTGATCAAGGACGAAGGAAGGCGGCAAACCGTGGATTGAAGAGACTCCCTTTGTGTTCTGAGCGGTAAGTGCAGTCAGCACTGTTGCAGCGTAACTTCCCAGTAGTGTGATTGTCTTGGTATCGGCCTGAATTCCGGCACCGCCGCCGGAGTCGCTGCCGGCCAGACTAAGCACAGCACCTCGCGGCAAAGGGTGGACACGATTAAAAAGCAGGGCAAGTTCAGCCGCTGAGATATCCGGACGCTGACTGAAAAGCACTGATGAGATAACAGCCAACCCGTCAGCACCGGAATCAATAACGCGGCAGGCATTATTTATCGTAATACCTCCGATTGCAACAATCGGAATTTTAACCTTTTTGCGGATGGAAGCCAGACCGGCAGTTCCGGGCAAATGGCTAATAACCTTGCTTTCAGTCGGGTACATAGCACCAAAGCCAATGTAATCGGCACCGTCCTTTTCGGCCATCAGTGCTTCTTCAAGATTGTGGGTGGATTTTCCTATGATCTTGTCCGAGCCAAGAACGGAGCGAGCCTCGGCAATAGTCCCGTCATCCTGCCCCAGATGAACACCATCCGCACCAAGCTCTTTAGCCAGGTGCACATCATCATTTACAATGAAAACCACACCATAAGCTGCACAGACACGCTTAAGCTCATTCCCCTCAGCCAGACAGGCATCATGTCCTTTGTCCTTGGCACGATACTGGAGTACGGAAACACCACCACGCAAAGCCAGACAAACCCGTTCAACCAGATTTTCATCGTGATCGGTAATCAGGTATACACCACTTACGGATACGGTCTGCTCCGATTTGTTGACCACAAGTCGAAACGGTCTGCTGGTGTCACTCACTGGCAAGTCTCCTGTACAAAAAAAACCGCACTGACATAAATATCAGGCGGCCGGATTTTGCTTATATCCTTAAAAGCCGCTTTCCTACGCCGGAATTACCCGGTTCAGGTACAAAGGGTTCCCGCTGCGTAAACAATCATTGTTCACAACAAGCGGATCTCAGTTCCAACGAACTCCCCCAGGGCCTTGCATCTTATTGTAAAAAAACAGTCTGCCCTACAATCAGACCCGCTGCAACTACAGATATTAGCGTATAACAAACCAAAGTACGATCGGGCTAAACACCAAAATCAATTATTTCACGGCTAATGCTGGACTGATTTTGTACAATAAAGAAGCCCTCTCCGTCAAGACAATAAAGATTCAATTACATTTGGTTAAACGACTATTCTTAACATCTTGCAACAGATCAAGATAATGCATCTGGCTGACGTAGTTTCTATTTTTTCATCCATGGCGCCTTGGCTGCAGTTCATACTCCATCATCAAGGGTCGACTGAGTGAGACTAACCTTTTTGGCCATCAACATTTTCCTTTTTCCTGCTGTTTGTTCTCTGCAATCATAATCTATTTTGTCGGGATTATGTTGCATGTTTCCGATTTGAGGTCAAAGACAACCTTGGCTTTTCCCTCTTTCAATTGCTGAATGACCTGGTCAATTTTGTTGTCAAGAGAGTATCCAGAGTCAGACAACTCCGACCATTCCCGCGTCACGAATTCGTTAACCATGTTGCGCAAGGTATCGGGGTTAATCTGATCCAATGGGACGTCAATCCCTTCTTCGGATTGCCTCTCCTGCCGTTCTCTTTCTATGGTGACTTCATTGTCCATGTCAATGAAGTCGGAACTGTCCCAGATTTCACTACTCAAGCAACAAACCGATTGCATGAAGCATCAGTCCGATTACACCGCCAACTAAGGTTCCATTCATGCGAATAAACTGCAGATCGGAACCGATACTCAATTCGATTTCAGTCACATATTCATCCGCTTCCCATTTTTGCACTGTTTCTGAGATATGTTTTGCAATTGCAGTTCGAACGGTATCCCCGTAGTTAATAACCAGTAATTCAAGGTGTTCATTTAATGAATCCTTTAACTCCCGGTTTTTTGCCAAGCTTCTTCCAAATTCTGAAATAGCCTCTGCTGTCTTCTGCTGGATTTTTGAATGCGGCTGTTTAAGATCATAACACAACCAATCCTTGAGATCGCTCGCGAGATTTTTAACGTAATCGGACAAAAATGTGTTGTGTACCGCTTCTAGCTTTAGGGTTTCTATTTGAGTTCGCAGCTCATGATCGGATTTCAACCGGACAATAAAATCTGTCACGGCATTGTCAAATGACTGACGAAGTTTGTGGGCTTGGTCATCATTAACAGCCTGAATATATTCATTTAATCCTTTGACGATCTTTTCACCAGCTCCTCTGGAAAACTGATCCCGGTTGGGAATGAACTGGCTGAGGAGCGGATATTCCTTCTTAACCAGGTTATCTATGGCATTGGCCAGGTTAGTTTGAGCGTCCGGAGTTGAAAACCACACCGCAACTCGACTCAGCAATTCATCAAGAACTATTTGGTGACGATTATTATTTCTGAGTGTATCGAGAAGAATCCCTGCTGAAGACGAGAGATCAAAATTTTCAATCCGCTCGCTTAGCGCTCCTCGCAGTATTTTTTGCACCCTTTCATCATCAATAACATGCAGAGAATCAGAAATCAGGCGGGCTAATCCTTTTGCCAAAGTATCCGCATTGCTGCCGGATATCAAATATGTGGCGAGACGATCTGCCGGATTGTACTCTCTCAGTTTACCTGTCAAGGTTTCAGGGGCGAGGAACTTATCCCGGATAAAGTTGGCCAGATTTCCGGCGATGACATCCTTCTTGTTTTTTATAATGGCTGTATGAGGTATCGGAATTCCCAGGGGATGCCTGAATAGCGCTACAACGGCAAACCAGTCCGCCAAGGCTCCGACCATGGCAGCTTCTGCAAAAGCGGCAATCCACTCCCATGCACCATGTCCCTTTTGGGTACGAGCAACTACAAAAAGTATCGCCGCTCCAATCATCAATCCGGTGGCAATGGTTTTGTTTCTACTCAGGATACGTTTTTTGTTTTCCACCAATGAACTCCGCGTATGTTTGGTATTTATTTCTGCATATCAGAATGCAGTATACTGTTACAAATTGATTAAGTGCTGTTGCTTGTGCTGCTTTAAAATGATTCCATGATTACCAGAACATAACAATAATTTGAAGCTACGGAATGCCACAACAGGCAAATACAACTAATAGGACATGATTCAAAGCAGGCGATCTTGAGGTCTACCGGGATTGTATCTAAAGGTTTGATGAGGACTTCGCAGATTCTGGAATACTTCGGTTTAGATTTTGCCTAATCATCCAGCTTTTTCAAAAAAACACCGAAAGCGGTCAACTCCTCAGACGCGATATTAAAATTGTCCTCAAGATTATCAACAAGTATTTTTAGTTTTTCGGGCTGGATGCGATAGGTATACACATTGCTAACAACATGCCGGAACCCTCTGTACTCATCCAACGACTCCTTCAACTGGGAAGAAATAACTGCCGACCGGACTGAAGGGTTCGATCTACCACCAGCTTAATTTCCGAAAGTTCAGTATCTATCCTCGCAGATAATATGGCCGCTTGAGGGTTCATAATTCAATTCCGTTTTGAGTAATATGCTGAAGTAAAGACTGCGAGCAATCGTCGGCATCCAAAAGTCAATCTTGAACACGCTGCTGTAACCACTTGCATAGGCCACTGCCTTAAAATAGTCCGAGATCGCACTGCCCCACACAGCCAGGTCAACATCTGACCACAGACTTAAGTAAGCGCGAGTTGCCGATCCAAAAAGCATAACCTTTGATGCATGAAAACGCTCTTTTAAGGTTTTAGACAGGGCATCGGCAGTATCCTTTGCCGACTCCTGCCGAACCGAATAAACTGATCCTGTGCCCGGTTTCATCTTGAAAGGCTGGAACTGCTTTAATGCTTCCGCAGATACATTTTTGACTGTACGTGATGGCATCTGTTTCTCTTGCTGGATTTAATGGGGTTCAAGGATAAAAATACTATACATTCTCAAAGATAGCAAACCTGATATAAAAATACTCATGAATTGGATTGAAAAACAATTGAACTGTTTTATTGACGTTCCCCCTTAAACCGGCTCAATAAATGGGGTAAGGTCAACTGTGAATCTCATGGGCCATGCTTAAATACAGATGGTTTATAAGGTTTACTGGAACTAAGTGGAGGGTCTGGAAAAGATGTAAAATTGATCTTCAACTACTACGGCAAGGACTTTATTACACCCATAAAACAGAAAAACCCAGCACTGCTTAGTCACAGTACTGGGCACAGTCATGGCATTGGTTCTTCTAACTTATCAAACCAATTAAGTTTTTAATGGAGCGGGAAACGGGATTCGAACCCGCGACTTCGACCTTGGCAAGGTCGCACTCTACCACTGAGTTATTCCCGCTTGAAGTCCCGAAGTTATAGCAAAGCCTTTTGATGCTGTCAATAATTTTTATACTCGCAGATAGATTTTTTAGATTTTTGATTCATGCAGTTTTCGGTAAACAGCGTCAAGCTGAACGGCTCGCACGTCCCAGGAATGAATCTTTACCGCCCTCTCCCTTGAATGAGCCCCCATCTCCGACATAAGACCGCTGTTGTTCAAAACGTCAGCAATAGCGGCGGCAAAAGAGTCGGCACTACCATACTCAGCATAAAAACCGCAATCTCCCAGTATTTCACGATTGACGGCACTATCAAAAGCGACTGTCGGCAAGCCGCAAGCCATGTAGTTGAACAGTTTGCCGTTCGCCTCGGTACGGGCCAGTTTTGGCGAAACAGCCAGGTCACCTGCACTCAAAAATAACGGAGCAGACTGATACGGTACGCGACCAGTAAAGGTAATTACACCTTCAAGCCCCATTTCGGCTGCCTTTATGCGATACTCCTCGTCCGGAAATCCCATCAGCAGGAAATGTGCTCCAGGCACCCTGGCAATAACTGATGGAATTACATCCATTAACAGATCAAGCCCCTGATATTGATTAAAAAGCCCCAGATACACTATGACTTTTGCTTCCCCGGAAATACCGAGTTCCAACCGCGCCTGACGACGTGAGTAAGGCCGAAAGACCTGGGCGTCCACACCATCGATCAACGAAACAATTTTGTCGGAAGAAATTCCAAAATCAGCTATCAATTCACGCCGACCATCATCGGAACTGGTTATAATCATATCGGCGCAGCGGTCAATCAGTCTTTCGGTAACAGAAAAGACCCTGTGCAGAAGTGATTTTTTACGTAAGAAACCGTGATTGATTGACTCTCCGCTCAAGCTGCCCTGACAGTCGAACAGCAGCGGCAGGCGAAGTGCAAATTTCAGGAGATAACCGATCAGGGCGCCTTCGTGCAGGTGGGCATGGATTATGTCCGGGCGGAACGACTTGGCAACGCCGTAGGCCTTCAATAGCAGCAATATATCTAGGTATGGTTTATGCCAGGAAGGACCAGCTTCCAGTTTTTTATACCATGGTATTTGAGGGATTCGGACGACCCTGACCCCCGGCATGTCCCGACCGAGATGGTAGGTGACAATACAGACATCATGTCCGAGCTTCATTAGAGCCCGGGCTTCTTCATATATTCTGACGTGACACCCTCGATCGGCAAAATACGGTGTGGGAGCCAGCATAAGAATTTTCAGTGGGCTATCAGCCAAGGTTTACCCTGTCTCTGATCACATAAATCGGCTTGCCCTGAGATTCAAAGTAGGTCCTGGCATTCAACTCTCCCAGGAGACCCATGACAATAAACTGAACCCCCATAAACATCAGGAACAAGGTCAGTATCAGCAACGGGTTGCGGTTCATACTAAGGTGCTCGAAGAGTTTCATATATACAGTCATCGTACCTGTCAACATACCGAGAAAAAGAGTATATACACCCCATTTTCCAAACAGTTGAATCGGCTTGGTTGAATAGGTCAACAAAAACTTGACCGTCATCAGATCCAGAATAACGCGAAGCGTACGGGAAATCCCGTATTTGCTGACTCCATGGAGGCGTGGGAAGTGGTTTACCGGCAACTCCGTAACCCTGGCACCGACCTGTGATGCCAGCGCAGGGACAAAGCGATGCATTTCGCCATAAAGATTTATGCCGTCCAGTACTTCACGGCGATAAGCTTTGAGAGTGCAGCCGTAATCATGAAGATGAACACCTGTTAAACACGATATAAGACCATTGGCCAGCATCGAAGGTATTTTGCGAGTCACAAAAGTATCCTTGCGATCTTTTCTCCACCCTGAGACAACATCAAAACCCTCGTTGATCTTTTCAATCAGTCTAGGAATGTCGGCAGGATCGTTCTGCAGATCACCATCCATTGGAATAATAATGGCTCCGGTTGCAGCATCAAACCCGGCCGACATGGCTGCCGTCTGACCAAAATTGCGGCGAAATCGAATCACTTTAAGACAGTTATCTTCTTTTGCAAGCTGAGCAAGCAAAGCATATGAGCCATCACTGGATCCATCATCAACCATGATAAGCTCATAGATGCAATCCATCTGCAGCATGGCAGCGGTGATGGCGGCATATAATGCATTAACATTATCCTGCTCGTTATATATTGGGACTACGATACTGATATCCAAAGATCACTCCTCAGGATTTAAAAGGAAACAAACGGCTGTAACTCTAACGAAAAAAAGATGCTATGTCTTTATAAATATCTGGTCAGGATTCTGGGATACTCTGGCCGAATGCCTTTGATGTTTTTATCATAATATTGTTATCACAAACCGGTGATGGCTTGCCACCCACCAGGCCATAAAGCAATCCGATGCCGTTTACACAATGCATTAGAGGAAATATTAACAGCAGCAAAAGCATGTACAAGTGACCGGACTTGAAGATTTCAACCAACGAAAAGGAGGTAATCAAAACAAAATAAACCAGCAACGGAATCATAAGCAAAGCATTAGTGTTTAAAAATGAGCACAAGAGAATATAAAGCACAAAGATAAAAGGAATAAAACTTACGAAAGAATAAGAACCACTTATCAGAGATTGCTGGGCTCTGCCGCAGCCATAAGAAAAAATTTGGCGAATAAAGGCCTTTAAAGTTGATCGCTGACTCCTGAATACTGTCATGTCGGGAACATGGACAAGGCTGTGCCCGGATGATCTGATCCGGTCTAGCAGTTCATTTTCTTCATTTGGATACAAACGCTCGTCAAAGCCCCCCAGATCGGCGAAAACCGATCTCCGGATCGCCAGGTTGCACAAGATCAGCTCTTTTTCAGAAGTCTTGCGGATCGAACCGGAAGCGCGATATCTGTTTCTGACGGCACCTGATCCAAGCACAGAACGAAGGGCGCAGCCGAACGACTGCTGCAGCCAGCTGTCACTTGCCGGCGTAAGAGAAGGCCCCCCGACTACGGCAACTTTTGAATCATTCATAATTTCGCTGCAAATATGGAGATTGTCAGGATTCAGCAGTGAGTCGTCATCAAGAAAATATAAGATGTCACCGCTAGCTGCAAAGGCAGCAAGATTTCGCTGTTTGCTTGGTGCAGAACCTTCTGCGACAATTATTTCGTACGAACTTAAATCCGCAGACATTCTCCGGATAGAATCTATCGCAGCAACATGGCCACCACACTTGACGGGAATTATAATCGAAAATGTAGTCATGATACCCTGAATAAAAAAACCGGGCTAAACCCGGTTTATAAGCATATTTTAATTTTTCTTAAGAGACTTTTTTAACATTAGATGTAAAGATTAGCGACCTGTTCTGGTCGCCAACCGCGGTGACCCTTGTTTCGCTTGAACTCTCGTAAATTTGTGGACTTGTTCACACCAACGTTCTGCGTAATTTGAGACTGATCCATTCCAGATTGCTTTAAACCGTAAATCTGGTATCGTTGCCCGCTGGTGGGCTTCGTATACTTCTTCATCTGTGCTCATTTTACCTGGTCGTTTAAGTGGCTCAGAGAGTAACGCAACTCGCCACCTAATTTCACTTATAAAATTTGCACTTCAGAGGAGAATCCGCCAGTTCATGACAGAACCGTTTCCTTTATTTTGCCCCACCACCGTAGCTATGCAGACCGGAAAGGAACAGATTCACTCCCAGATAGCAGAAGATCGTAGCTGCAAATCCGATGACCGAAAGCCATGCGGCCCGCTTGCCGACCCAGCCTTTTGTGATGCGCGCATGCAGAAAGGCAGCATATACAAACCAGACAATCAGCGACCAGGTTTCTTTTGGATCCCAGCTCCAGTAAGTACCCCAGGCGTAATTGGCCCAGGCGGCCCCGGTAATGATGCCAAGCGTAAGCAGCGGAAATCCGATCATGATTGAGCGATAGTTCAGATCATCCAAAACCTTTGTCGGCGGAAACATTGACAATAATCCGCCGGCGGAAGCCGACCCGCCACTACCTTCGATTCCGGTTTTTATCAGATACATGATGGAAATACCGCAGGCAACCGCAAAAGCCGCGTAACCAAGGAAACAGGTTATAACATGATACAGCAGCCAGTTGCTCTGCAGGGCCGGGACCAGCGGTTCAATGCCGGTATTCATGCCAAGTTGTGCCCAAGCCATGCCTAACAATGCAAAAGGCACAACAAAGGCCCCGATTACACGATATTTGTATTTAAAATCAATCAAAGCAAATATAAGAATGATCGTCCAGGTAAAAAATACAATTGATTCATAGAGATTTGAGAGAGGAGCGTGCCCTACCCCCTGATCATACGATTCTTTCCAGCGCAATCCGATGGCAACGGTTTGAACAATAAAACCGGTATAGGCGATATAACAGGCGGCATTACCAACGGTTTTATTTTTGCTGGCGAGAAACACAAAAAACATGAGCATCGAAATCAAATAGGCTAACGTTGTTACGTTAAAAAGCATGGAACTGGTCATTATCAGATAACCTCCGCTAAATTTTCAACTGTTTGAACTTATCGGCAATTGCGTCGAACTGCATTTCAAAAGCGGCCGGGTTTTTATTGACGTTGCCATAGATTCGGGCATGCCCTCTGGATACGACAACCCAGATACGTTTGTGTGACATGAAGAAGGCAATGAATAGTCCGATCACCATAAGGGTACAACCCAGCCATACAACCCAGACGCCTGGATCTTTGGCCACCTGCAGCCCCGTGTACATTTTGGCGCTTGTACCATCATAATTGAAGATAAGCGCGTCTCCCCGCTGAGCATTCATTTCCGGATAATCTTTAAAAATAATAAATACCTGCGGAGCAAAACCTTTGTGCGTCACTTCAATACGGGCGGCTGGGCCTGAAAAGCCGGGAGCAAACTGGCGAACTTCCTGAGTGGCCTCAAGCAGCTTGAACTGAGTGCCATCTTTCAGGGTTACGCTGGCTCCCTCGCGAACAGAAATCTTTTCGGGGGTGCCGCCTTTGCGTGAAGTCACAGTGATAAAGTGTTCAGTTCCCTCGGTGGCCTGGCCATAGCTGGACTGATAGAATGTAATCCCTTTGTAGGACAATGGTTGATTAACGATAACCTTGACCTGGGAATATCCCGGGACCGGCTTGCCATTTTCCAGAATTGTCAAAATGCTTCTAAACTCTTTGGGGGCTCCAGTTGGATAAAAATCAACATTGAATTTTTCGCAGAAGACCTCAAAACCCAGTGGGATCTGACTGCCGTTTCTGCTTTCCACCGTGTTGATACCGGTCCCTTCTACGATCGAGACATAGCCCTTGTAACCAGCCAGTGACCCGATAATCGCACCGACAAAAACCACCAGAATGCTCAAATGCACCACATAAACGCCAAGCCGAGACCAGGCATTTTTCTGAGCGAACAAATGATATTCGCCATTATGCTCTGTTATAACGGGAGTTGAAAACTCTGCACCAAGAAAAGTATTCAAAGCCTCTTTGCCATTTTCGGGCGTTGCGGAAATTACGATTTCCTTTTTCAATGAAAATGAGTTGCGGGACGATTCACCCAGAACCAGGGTTGGTTCGCTGACAAACTTGAAGACGTGTGGCAGGCGTTTGATAGAGCAGGAAATCAGGTTGAGGCTGAATATATACAGAAGTGTGATAAACCACCAGGAATGATACATATCAAAGAAGCCGAGCTTGGTATAAATCTGCAACTTAGTGGCACTGATCTGGGCAACATATTCCGGTGGCAGTTGGCCTTGTGGTAGAATTGTTCCTATTATTGACGTCAAAGCCAATGATATCAGCAGGAACATGGTGAGCTTAAGTGAACAGAAAAAATCCCAGATGTTTTCAATAAAGCTTCGTTCGGTGGTTGCCAATGGTCTCTCCCAGCGATTTTAAAATATTACTGCATTGCAAATTGCGTTAATTAACAGGATGACAATACTCAAAATCAAAAAAAAATGCACCTTTTTTTTACCGCGCCCATCCGCTATTCATTCACAATCATAGCTTTCTTTTTTACAGTCATGGTGTATACTCAACTTGTTACAAACCCAGAAGGATCAGTGGAGGAGTGTCATGCCCGTCATATTGGAAGCAATTCTCGTCTCCGCCGGCATGTTGCTTATATTTGCTCTTGCATTTTTTTTCATATACCTGCTTGCAGTTGTCATGTCTCCGGTTGAAAAAAGTTTATCAAAAATGATCTGGGACAGTTCAGCTAAAAAGCGCCCCCTACCCCCTCCCTCCAAAGGATCATTCAAGGATTTCAGCAAAAAACACTGAGTTATACATTTTCCCCCGCTTTGTCACTAGAGAGACTCGTCGGGTCACCCCTTACCTAATGAAATTATCACAGGTATTATCTTCTCAAGATCCAGCACTATTGCAGCTGGAATAAACAGATCTGCTTCATTGATCGGTGTACCTGCAAGAGAACGTGTCAGTTCACGAAACAGCAGCAGTTCTTGGGCAAACAACTCCGTAAAGCCAAAGCGCAATGCACTGAGTTTTCGTGGATCTTTTTTTACAAAGTTAAGCGTACACCATTCATCAAACAGTTCTTCTCCAGAAACATCAATCAACGGTATCCCGTTTAGTCGGCAGGTCATAGGACGGTATTCATAGACAAGGCATTCACCTGTTTCCGACAGCAGTGGGCAGGGAGTTTCATCTTCTTCCGGCATGAGTTCGTCCCACTGGGTTTCAGGCAGAACATTCAATAACCATGGTTCAGTAAAAGCGGAAAAATCAAGCGACAACGAGTTTAGCCTTTCATTTGCGGCACAGATCACTTTATTTTGCAGAGAGTCACAAAGCCGATCAACACCAAGCTTTAGGTAAACTGCATCCAGCAGGGTAATATCAAAAAGGCCGCGGCAACAGGAAGAACATCCACTATGGCAGATAATCTGTTCGGGAAATTTGGAACTGCAGGTCCAAAACCAGGAATCCACCTCACTTAACAAGGAACCATAACGATTCAGCAGTTCATGCAACTGAGCCGACTCCAGCTGTTTTGGGACGGTCGCCACTACATGTACACCATTACTGTAATGGATATACTACCATCAGCCGTTTTAAAAGGTATCGTCACACCCTTGCATTGGACGTTGATACTAGAGGGTTCACTGCTGTCGTGCGGTTCTGGCAAAGTCCTCAGTTGACCGGAAACTACCAGCGGCAAACCCAGCGCAACACTTCCATATTGCTCATGATATCTGGTTTTGAACACACCAGCGATATTGTTGGCCAATTCACCCATCGCATCCCGAATACATTCATCGTCGGCTTCTTCAACCATCAGCAGTTCTCTGGCAACGCACTGGGCACTTGATCTGTCGGTGGCAATAATAATATAGCCAACCCGGTCGCCGGCAATACCGACTATTCCAGTCACATCCGAATCAACCGGATCAACCTTCTTTTCGACTTTGCCGGCCAGTAGATCGATATTCATATAGCTTTTGAATGTGTCCTGAGTGGCAGACATGATTGTGAACATGATTTCTTCAAATGAGATGGACGGCAAAACGATACCCCCTGAGAATATTTTTTCAGAAACAATCGGTACTACACCAAACCCAAAAAAAACACCGCTACTCCGGCGTCAAAAAGGAAAAGTGGTGTTGGTGAATTGAAAATATAACTCTGGTACACGCCACGCCCCCTTGCGGATAGGAGGTTATTCGTGGCGATGGATAAATTTCTATTCCCATTCAATAGTTGCCGGAGGTTTGCTGGATATGTCGTAAACAACACGGTTGATGCCCTTGACTTCGTTAATAATCCGACCACTGATGCGCGCCAGATCCTCGTAAGGCATGGGATACCACCCTGCGGTCATAAAATCCTTGGTCTCGACCGCTCTTAACGCGACCACATACTCGTAAGTACGTCCGTCGCCCATGACTCCAACGCTTTTGACCGGTAAAAACACAGCGAAGGCCTGACTGATCTTGTCATAGTGCCCCGCTGAATAAAGTTCTTCAATGTAGATTGCATCGGCACGGCGCAGGATATTGGCATATTCTTTTTTTACTTCACCCAGAATGCGAACCCCCAACCCCGGACCCGGAAATGGATGTCTCCAGACCATCTGACGAGGCAAACCAAGTTCTTCGCCAATAGCCCGTACTTCGTCCTTGAACAGCTCCCGCAGCGGTTCCAGCAATTTCAGCTTCATATATTCCGGCAAGCCACCGACATTGTGGTGACTCTTGATATTATGTGCTTTTCCCGTCTTGGCTCCGGCTGATTCAATCACGTCGGGGTAAATGGTTCCCTGAGCCAACCAGTTGGCGTTTTCGATTTTGTTTGACTCCTCATCAAATATCTTTACAAAAAGTCCGCCTATAATCTTGCGTTTTTTTTCCGGATCGCTTTCACCAGCCAAGGCCGACAAAAAAAGTTCCTCAGCATCGACCCGGATAACCTTGACCCCCAGGTTTTCGCCAAAGGTTGCCATAACCTGGTCACCTTCACCGAGACGCAGAAGACCGTTATCGACAAAAACGCAGGTCAGCTGATCACCAATCGCCCGGTGTATCAGAGCCGCAGCCACGGAGGAATCAACCCCGCCGGATAAGCCGAGAATTACCCGGTCACTGCCGACCTGCAGACAGATACGCTCAACGGCGTCATCAATGATCCGGCCGGGAGTCCACTGGCCGCTGCAGCCGCAGATTGTACGGACAAATGTGTCTATCAGCTGCTCTCCGCGTGGAGTATGGTTGACTTCCGGGTGAAACTGAACTCCATACAGATTGCGACTGACATCCTGAATGGCGCAGACCGGAGCATTAGCCGTTGCCGCCGCCACCTCGAAACCGGTCGGTACCTTGGAAACATGATCACCGTGGCTCATCCAGACCGGACTTTTACCCTCCAGGAAAAATTCGTCAAAAAGCGGTCCCGGCTGTCCAGCCACCAGCAACTCGGCATGTCCGAACTCCCGTTTGCCGGCCGGCACAACCTCGCCTCCGAAATGGCGGCTCATCAGCTGCATACCATAGCAGATGCCTAAAACCGGCACCCCCAGCTCAAACAATTCCTCAGCCACCGATGGTGCGCCTTCTTCATAAACCGACTTGGGACCTCCCGAAAGAATGATCCCGTCAGGCGCAAACTTCCGAATTTCGGCCAGAGCCATATCAAAGGGATGCAGTTCGCAATAGACATGCGCCTCGCGAACCCGTCGTGCTATCAACTGGGTATACTGGGAACCGAAATCCAGGATCAGGATCTTCTGGTTATGAATATCACTTGCCATTATTGATTACCAACCCTGTAGTTTGGAGCTTCTTTTGTAATAGTCACATCATGAACATGAGATTCCTTGAGCCCGGCACCGGTAATACGGATAAATCGCCCATTTTCCTGCAACTCCGATATCGTAGCACAACCGGTATACCCCATTCCGGAACGCAGCCCTCCCATCAATTGATGAATATTGGCCGAAAGCGGTCCGCGTAGTGGCACCATTCCCTCAATGCCTTCCGGAACCAGCTTGACATCCTCGCCAACATCGGATTGGAAGTAGCGATCCTTGCTGCCGTCTTTCATTGCGCCGATTGAACCCATGCCGCGGTAACTCTTATAGGTGCGCCCCTGGTACAGAACCGTGTCTCCGGGTGATTCTTCAGTACCGGCAAACAGTGAGCCGATCATGATGCTGTCAGCACCGGCAGCAACCGCCTTGGGAAGATCCCCGGAGTATTTGATACCGCCATCGGCAATCACCGGCACACCGTATTTGTGGGCAACGCGGGAACATTCCATGATGGCCGTAATCTGCGGCACACCGACACCGGCCACAACACGAGTCGTACAGATCGAACCGGGTCCGATACCGACTTTGATGCCGTCAGCCCCAGCCTTGATCAAGGCCTCAGCCGCCTCTGCAGTGGCAATGTTACCGGCAATGATCTCGCAACCGGGGAAGGTTGACTTTGCCCGCTGCACCGCCTCGAGTACCCCCTGGGAATGACCATGAGCGGTATCAATAACAATTACGTCGACCCCGGCCTTGATCAGCGCCTCCATGCGCGCCTCCATTTCGGCTGTCGGCCCTACGGCAGCGCCGGCTCGCAAGCGCCCCAGGCTGTCCTTGCACGCAAACGGGTATTTTTTGACCTTCTCGATATCTTTAATAGTTATCAGACCTTTCAGGTAACGGTCTTTATCCACCACCAGCAGTTTTTCAACCCTGGTATGTTTAAGGATTTCCTTGGCCTGTTCCAGAGTTGTGCCGACCGCCACGGTCACCAGGTTACGCTTGGTCATGCGGGCAGATATCGGCAGGTCGAAATCGGTCTCGAATCGCAGGTCGCGATTGGTCAGGATACCGACCAGCTTGCCATCCGGCTTGGTGATCGGCACGCCGGAAATCCGGTAGCGCGACATCATATCCAGCGCCTCACTGATTTTCTGGTTGGGCCGCATCGTAATCGGATCA
>JBBQCH010000076.1:0-15890 GCA_038318485.1 Geobacterales bacterium | reverse complement strand
GCATACCCACATTTTTCAGAAAGTCATGCCGCACAAGGAATCGTGAGAATCGAGGTGGACCGGCAACAGTCGTATCGGGTGAGAGGGACCAATCATCTATGAAATCGGAGTGTTGGACGTACCGGAGGAGTACCGGAAGACCGGAGAGATGGGGAGGCAGAAACACAAAAGCTGAACCAGTTCAAATAGTTGGGCTCATAAAAGGGCAAGCTGAAACAGCTCCCGAAGCAGGTGAGCTACCAGGCTGCGCTACATTCCGAAGAGTGCTTTTCAAGCGCTTTCGGTGTTTTTTGTCAAGTGGAAAGACGGTTTGAGGCGAACCGCAGTTGATGGCTAGGGCTATCAGGTAGTCGTCATTCAAATGGGTGCCCTTCTCACTAATGTTCTTTAAAACGTCACAACAATGCACATAATCATCCGGAATAAAATTATCTTGCCGAAGATTTATTTTGAGTTGCTAATAATTCTACCTCAACAGAAAGCTCCCTTCCATTTCGTTCGATCCGCAATTTTGCTAGGTCACCTGCATGTTTTTGCTGTACAGCATAAGTCAGATCAAAGTATTCCATTATCGTCTCACCGTCGATCGCCAGCAGGCGGTCTCCTTCCAGCAGCCCTGCAAGTTTAGCGTTGGAACCGGGCTGCACCTCTTTTATCACCAGACCCTGTCCAGAGGTCGCCGGCTCTACCATTACCCCGAGGCGCACTCCGGCTTCCGGGAGATCTTCATAAGCCTGATAAACCATAAAATCGTAGGGCACCATCGGGAAATCGGGGACCGTGACATTCATCATTCGATCCTTTTTATCCGGAGAAACGTTGATTTCCATGCCGCTTATTATCGCATAGGAGGTGGGAATGCGGCGAAAGACCCGGCGAGGAATGCCGAAACCGTTCCTGACATGGTCTCCTCCTGCTAAAATCAACAGATGCCTGTCCTTTCCGACTGTACTCGCAAGATAACGGGCCGCAGATTCGGCCATGGTCTCGTCCCGCAAAACCTGAGCACGGATAAAACCGCCAAGTTGCAGTTTGCCATGGCTGCTATCGCCGAAGATGGCCTCAACGAAACTGCGATGGTAGGGATCGGTCTCATCCAGTTCCGGTAACTGACCCTTTTCCTCTAAGCTAAGCTGATCTGGAGTCTTGCTGAGTACGGCCTTGACGAGTTTCCTCTCAGCGTCCAGTGCAATGACGGGAATATGCTTCTCCCGGGCTAAATTCAGCAGGTCGCGGTAATAGGCGTAATTCATTTTCCAGTTATCGTACCAATGAGATTCCTTGAGAAAAGCCTTTTCGTCCAGTTCGCCCGCAACCCAGCGGTCAAGGACCGGCTGCTGGGAACGCACAAACATTTCCATACCCAATGCAAGGCGGCCGGGATGACGCTCGGCAAGCTCCTTAAGGACCTGCAGCTCAAGACGGTGCGAAGCCGGGTTATCATGTGTCTCGCCCATGTAGACAATACGCATGTCTCCGATTATGGCCAACATCTGAGCCTCGCTGACAATGGTACCGGTCGGCATGTGGACGATCTCGCCGATTTGGGGCTTCGATTTGAGTGGAAAAGGATTCTGCGGATCGCCCAGCACATGTTTATCGACAGAAGTGCAGGAAGTCATGGCGGCAAAACAGAAAACAGCAAGTGGATACAGGAGACAGGAAACACGAATCATGCCAACTCCAAAGCGGGGAAAAATCCGTTCACCAAAAAAAGAGTTCTCCCTTGTTGAAATACCGGTGGACCCCTGAAAAATTATAGAAGCAAACCTTGCACCGGTCTTTTACCCGGTTTGCTGAACATGCTCGCAACAGTGACACATCAAAAGGGCGCATTATATACGCTCCAGCTTCAATTCAGATGATTATGGCTGGTCCGGCATGGTCTTTTATGGCAACAGGAGTGGCGAGGACCTTATTTATTTGAACGGCCGCCACTCTCTCGCCATGCCCTGTGCCTCGGTGATCTCTGACAGCGTCATTTGTGCCGCACATTTTTCTCTATAATCAAGAGCATTGTCAATATTCTTATACGACGCCAAATGAAACCACATGTAGGCGAGAGGATGATTTTGGGGTACACCATTACCCTTGGCGTACATTATCCCCATGTTGAACTGGGCATCACCATGTCCTTGCTCCGCTGCCTTGCGATACCACTTAGCCTCCTCAGTCTGGTCATGCGGCACACCCTGGCCCTTCCCATACATTACCCCCAGGGTGTATTCCGCTTCAGCAAGACCCTGATCAGCGGCTTTGCGATACCATTTCACCGCTTCTTCATAACTTCGCAACACGCCAACTCCCCCGGCATACATGGCACCCAGGTTGTGCTGCGCGTCGGCCATGCCCTGATTGGCGGCCATGCGATACAATGTTGATTCCTCAACATGGTCCCGCGGCATCCCTTTGCCAGCGCCATACATGGCAGCCAGATTGAATTGCGCTACAGCAAGCCCCTGATCAGCGGCTTTTCGATACCATTTCGTCGCTTCAGCATAGTCTTGCGATACGCCAATTCCGAACTGATACATGGAGCCCAAGTTGAATTGTGCCTCTGCAACGCCCTGGCCAGCAAGGTTTTTGCTTTCTTCGAAAGATTTTGAGGAATACGCAGGCTTAGCCGCGACCCCATCATTTAAGCCGACCTCAGCAGAAAATGCCGTCGAATGGATAGTTGCAGCGAAAACCATGGTTACAATTGTGATTCTCTTTCCCATATGCTCTCCAAGGTGCATTCTAACGGCATCTCTCTAAACTTCAATAAAAAAAGAGTACAGACTCTCTGCCGGTCAGACACCTCCAGGGACCAAGATTTGTTAATATTGGCATTGAAGCCATGATTTTGGGCTACAATACTTATAATCATAGATGTCCTCAATCTGCTTTTGTAGCTGCTTTTTTGGACTATCAACAATGCCAGGGGGAGTTCAGATTGTGTGTTTAAGTGTTAAGGTGTGAGAGGAATTAGTCTTTTTGGTGACATTTGCTGCAAAGGGATCCCTGGTGTACACCGAACGAATCAGATTTACGCTCGTAAAGCCCTTTAGCTGTTTCAATAGAAAGCCTTCCCTGAGCTGCAATAGACAATGCGATTGATTTGCTGTCGCTACTTACAAATGCTCCTTCAGAAACTATCGTGTTTGTCCGCTCGTTCCAGCGGACCATATGGTCCCAACCGGAGGCATGTGCTCGATGGCAGGTCAGACACATGACATTTGCACCACTTTTGGGACCTGAACGATCAGAACCGATGCTGTTGGCAGTTGCCTTGAGAACAGAGTAGTCATCAGTACCAATTTCATAAGGTACCAAGGAATTATAGGCTTTGTCCTTCGAACCGTTGGTCTTTCCTGAGGATAGGTAGCTATTGTAGATTCGTATGACTTGCGAAGTGAGCTTTGCACTATTGCCCATTGGATGGGCATTTTTATGAGTGGTCACGTGGCAATTCCTGCACCATTCTGTCATTCCCATTCCATAGGCAACACGAGTGTCGGTGCTTGTTTCTGAACGGTTATAATCGGAAGGTGAAACCGCAGACGGCGGATCTGCCCTGAATGCAAAATCACCAATCAGCGAATTCGGTTGATACCCCACACCTGCCAGAAGACGGTAGGTCCCAACTGTGTTTAATGAATCAGGTTCTGCAGTTGTGCTGTAAGAGCCTGACGATTTGATCGGCATGCCGGACCTGCTGATTAAACCACCAGTTGAGCGTCGATAGTTGCCGTGAGGGTCATGGCAGCTGGTACAGGACAGGCTGTCTGCCGGATAAGTACCTCCTGGTGCCAGGGCATTGTTAATATCAGCATTAAAACCAAAGTCTTTGGCCACAATATTATGGCCGTGGCTATCACCTGAACTTAACTCGTCATTAGTGCTGGTGCCTTTTGAAGACCACTTATACGTTTTCAGCAGCCAGCCAAAATCGCCTCCAGGAGTCAACTGTGTCGGTGGCAGCCCGCCTGCGGCTAGATCTTCACGGCTAGTGGAAATAAAAAAACCTGAAGGCTGTTTCTGCCCGGCAGGGGCGGAATGGCATAGCAGGCAGGTTGAACTTGGGTCGCTTCCGTTCAGCATAATCTTATTTGACGTAACAGTAGCCTGATCAGTAGAGATTCTGCCTGAAATGGAAGTGGATGTGTTCTTGAATGTTGTTTGAGGCTTTTTCGAATGGCATTCGTCACAATTTCCAACACCACCGTTATGAAACCCGTTGGGGAACTGCTTTAACTCTGCGAAGATCGGTGTTACAGCTAACATAAAGAATGCCACTGAAATCAGAAATACAGTTATTGCAGAAGAATGGTTGTTTGCCATAAAAAATGTGTCCGCACGAGATTATTTTAAAATCACTGGTGTCCCAATGTCGCTTAAAAAGCTGAAAGCATCTGATAGGTATCGTAATTTATTTCCACTGAATTGTGTGTACCAGTTGAAGTTAGTACGCGTCAATAATAATTTTACGAGGACATTATACAAACTGAAACAGAAATTTTAAAAGGGTACTATCTGACTGCCCATCACTATCTATTTGACAGTCATGGCCTTGCTCTCAATTTATAATCTATTGCAGCAGGCTTCATTTAAACCATCCAGCCAAGTTTGCTGCCAGAGCCTTGTTATTGCCATCAAGAAATTTGTTCTGGAAGATTGCATCGTCACCGAAAACCAGGAAGCCACCCTTGCCTCGCTCTCCAGCGATCAACACCCCGAAAGCGGCAGTTGCCTCCTTCTTCTGAATGTTGCTTCCGTCGAGATCAATCCAGGCATGTAACCCGGTTGCCGCTACAACTCGGGAACTTTCGTCCTTATTGATAAGGCCCCAGCCGCCGTAGAGACTGAACTCTTTAATCCCCTGAAGAATTGAATGACTATCAAAGCGATTCACCCTGAAGTTGATGGGTTGATTGCCGATTATGTTCTCAGTCTCCTGAAGGACACCATTAGTATAATCAATCTGCAAGCGATCAAGCAGGGTTGCCAGCGGTGGGGCAATGTGGAGCATAACCGACAGCTTGCCGCCTCTTTCCATGAAGCGAACTACCGCTTCAATCTCCTCGGCCTTAAGAGGGGTAAAGGCGCCTGAGATCACCAGGCCGTTAACGCCTTCAAGGTTCTTGTCACTGATCGGTTTCTCCAGATTCGACACCTGAATACCTGCCGCTTGGAAAACTTTGGCAAGCCCGGATAGTTGCAACGGGCCATCATTTCCTGTCTTGAAGAGCTCGCCATGCCCACTATCAAACAGAACCGTCTGCGCTTTCACTTCCCGTGCAGTAAGAGCACCGCCGCACAGAAACATCGCCACTAACATTAATTTTGCCAGCGTCATTGGACCTCCGTCAAACAATAAATAAGACCTTAATGATCCTCTTTTCTGTTATAACAGAGTTCATAAAGAGACTCAACCGTTTTGAACGGCATTATTTTTTGTTTGTGCATACTATTTTGTGATGACCGGCGTGATGCCGGTAGCATTTCGGAATTGGGGATTAACGTTGAATGGGGATAGGTTTTACCGGACGAAAATCCTAGAAATAAACCACACAAACCGCCCGGCACTCTGCCACGGACTTTGGGACAGGGACACGTGGGCTGCCAGTCCAGTGGCACACGGCGAGAACCTGTAGTTACGTTAGTGATGAGAACGTCAGGTACCGGAAAAGGACCGGAGAGCCCGGAGCAGTCCGCGCCGGTTAGAGTGACGTCATTGTTCGGCCGCATCTTTCGCAGGGTGTTGGTAGGGACGAAAGCGTAGCGGGTGAAGAGTGTCAGCGGTGAGTGAGTGGGCGAAACAAAAAAGTCGAGGAGACACCAGGAAAACTTTTCACGGACCAGAAGGGGACCGGAGGACCGATAAAACGAGTGGCTAAAACCAAAAAAACATTATTATTTTAAATAGCTATTTTGGCATTATAGTGCATAAAGTGACCTTCCCGAAGCAGGTGCAGTGCCAGACTGTGCTACATCCAGAAGAGTTGTTTTTAAATATTTTTTGTGGCAATCTTGTCAACAGCAAAGACCCTGCGGGAGGATCATTGAAAGATGAGTGATGTGATTAAGCAGCAGATCAGGGAGCTTCTCAAAAAGCACAACGCGGTGCTTCTGGCTCACAACTACATGCGCGACGAGGTGCAGGAGATCGCCGATATCACCGGTGATTCCCTGGCGCTTTCAATTGAGGCGGCTAAAACCGATGCTGATGTAATAGTTTTTTGCGGTGTGCATTTTATGGCTGAATCGGCCGCGATCCTGTCGCCGGGCAAGAAGGTGCTGCTGCCGCGCCCCGATGCCGGTTGTCCGATGGCCGATATGGTGACGGCTGAAGAACTGGAGCAGCTAAAGCGCCGGCACCCCGGTGTGCCGGTTGTCACCTATGTCAACTCTTCAGCCGAGGTCAAGGCCCATTCCGACATCTGCTGCACCTCGGCCAACGCGCTGAAAGTCGTCCGGTCGCTGCCGGAAGAGGAGCTGATCTTTGTCCCGGATCGCAATCTGGGACGCTGGATCGCCAAATTTGTTCCGGAGAAGCGCTTTATCTTCTGGGAAGGCTTCTGTCCGACTCATGAGCGGATGACGGTGCAGGCTGTGCTGCAGAAAAAAGTCGAGCATCCCGATGCACTCTTTATCTGTCACCCAGAAAGTGCACCGGAAGTTTCGGCTCTGGCCGATCATGTCTGTTCCACCAGCGGTATGTATGACTATTGCCGTGCAAGTACTGCCACAAAGTTCATTGTCGGCACCGAAGCCGGCATCCTTTACAAGCTGCGGCTCGACAGCCCTGACAAGGAATTCATCCTGGCTTCTCCGGCCCTGTTCTGCCCAAATATGAAGCTGACTTCGCTGGAGGACGTGCTGATTTCGCTTCAGACCCTGTCACCGGTTGTAACTGTTCAGGAGGATATTCGCCTCAAGGCCAAAGGGGCCCTGGACCGGATGCTGGCGGTGCCCAGGGACTAAGCAAGCCGGACCGCTGTATTCCTTCCAGTAACACCAAAGGCGGCCAATCGGCAGCCTTTGGTGTTTGTCATGTCCTGCCGCGACCACCGGGTCTGGCTCTCCGTGGTGTCCCGTCACTGTCACTATGTCCGGCGCCGGACGGCCCGGTTTTCTTGAAGCTTTTGGGCTGGGCATTTTTTACAACAATCTGGCGGTCGCCGAGCTTGGCTCCATTCAACAGATCTACTGCTTCTTGGGCTTCTTCCTCGGTCGACATCCTGACGTATCCGCATCCTCTGAATTCTCCGGAACCCGGGTCGGTTACCAGATGGACGGAGGTCACGGTACCCACTACGGAAAAAAGTTTTGTTATTTCATCTTCCGTCACCAGCCTGGAAATTTGCCCAACGTAAACTTCAATGCCCATTATAGTTTCCTTTATTTGTAATCCGGCAACAGCTTTGATAGCCGACGATTAGTCCGGGTTCAAAGTTGTGTTTCCCTGCTGCCCTTATAAAAAACGACCGCATTGGTGCTGAGAATTTTTTTCGCCGCTTCATCCCCGAGTGTCTCTGCAACCAGATGATAATCTTCGTCTGAGTAAGGGAGGGGGGCGCGGGTTGAGGGGAGGTCGCTGCCGAACATCAGTACCTCCGGGTTGGCGGAATATATGTCACGCAGAGCCGATTTGACATCAAAGTCTACCCTGCTGAAGCCGGTTGCTTTGACGTGTACTCCTTTTTCGGCCAGTTTGAGCAGCGTGCTGAAACCTGCTTTGGAAAGACCAAGATGGTCGATGCTGACCACCGGAAGTGAGGTCAGTGTATCGTAAAGCCCAGCCAGTTCGAAAGAATCAACATAAAGTTCCACATGCCAGCCGACAATTTCATATACCCTTCTGGCCATTGCATCAAGATGGGTAACCTCCTCCGATCCGCCGCGCTTGAGATTGAAGCGCAGAGCCCGGACACCGGCCCCGTGCAGATCCAGTATTTCCTGATCCGAAACGGTAAACGGCAGTTGCGTGACCCCCACGAATGCTGGTCCCAATTTATGCAGCGCATCCAGCAGGTAGTTTTGATCAAAAGCCTGGAATGAGCCGGAGACTACCGCACCGCCAACCAGATTGTAGTTCCGCATGCGCTCCAGATAGTCGGCGCAGCTGTAATTGTCCGGAAGATAACCCTGGTTGGGCACCAGTGGGAAGCGTTTGTCGATGATATGGAAGTGGCAGTCGAAAACTTCCAGAGTGTCCGGTTTGCTAACGGGCGATGGCATGGTCTACCTCCGTTATGGTCAGCAGAATCCTATTTGTTGAAAGTTCAGGGCTGGTGAAGAAAATCAATTGAACACCAGATTATATCAGCTCTGAAGCTCCCGAACATATTTTTCAAAGATCCCGTCCAGCGGGGCCTGAACCCGCAATTCTCTCCCCTTAGCATCAAGGAAAGTCATTTCAGAACAGTGCAGCATCATTCGCTCCGCCGGAATGCTGCTGTAGGTGGGGTCGCCGATGATCGGCATTCCGCCATGTTCCAGGTGTACCCTGATCTGGTGGGTGCGCCCGGTCAACGGCTTGGCTTCTACCAGTGAAAACTTGTCGGACGATGCAACAAGTCTGAATTCCGTTGCGGCTGAACGACCGCCGGTGACAATCCCGTATCTGGCTGAAGAGATTTTGCCGATCGGCGCATCCACGGTCCAGGTGCTCTGCTCCGGGCAACCGTTGACCAGTGCCAGGTAGCGTTTGTCGATGGTTCCATCATGAAAGCGCTTTGACAGCCAGGCTGCCGCCGGTTTGTGCTTGGGAAACAGCATGGCGCCCGAGGTGCCCCGGTCCAGGCGATGAACGACACGGGCCGGTTCGTTGATGCCTTGTGTTTTGAAGTATTCGGTTACCCAGAACTCAAGAGTTCCTTTCAGCTGATAGGGGGTGCGCTGGGTATTGATGCCGGCCGGTTTATTGACCGCGATCAGGTCGTTGTCCTCGTACAACAGCGCTTCCGGCGGCAACAGCAGTTCGCAGAAGCGTCCCGACTCCATCAGGCCGATTTCAAACGTATCTCCTGTTTTTACATTGCGCGAGGCGACCCGTACCATGGCGGAATTGACCGCGCAGCCGCCCCGGTCAATAATTCGACGGGCCTCGGATTTGCTGATGCCACTGCAGAGGGTTGCGATGGCGTCGTCCAGGCGTAGGCCATTATGTTCGCTGCCGATTGTTTTTCTGATTATCATATTACCGTAGTAAACTGTTTGGCGATCGATTTCAAACAAAATCCCTGTGGCGAAAGCCCCCCGTTTCTGTTAGTCTTTGCCGCTATGACTTTTTCCGCCTTTTCCGAAATACCTCTGTTGCGCGGGCCGGTGGTGCTTTCGCATCTGTTTATAAACCGTTTTGTACAGCCTGGTGACACAGTTGTGGATGCCACCTGCGGAAATGGACATGACACGCTTCTGCTGTCTGGTCTGACTGGTCCTCAAGGGCGTGTCTGGTGCTTTGATATTCAGCAGCAGGCTATCGACAGTACATCTCGCAGGCTGGCCGAAGCCGGTCTGGGTCAACAGGTAACACTGCTGCACTGCGGGCATGAGGAAATGTCAACGTATTTGTCAGGTCCGGTTAAGGCTGTCCTTTTCAATTTGGGTTACCTGCCGGGCGGAGATCGCTCGCTGATCACGCGCCCGGAAACGACCAGCGCTGCCTTGAAGCAGTCGCTGGAGTTGCTGGCGGTGGGCGGCATCACGATAGTGACAATCTATCCCGGCCACAACGGAGGCGCTGAGGAACGGCAGTCGGTTGACAGCTGGGCGACCGCTCTGGATCCCGGCAAATTCTATTCCTGGCGTTTGGGGCAGCTGAATGTTGCCTCCGGTGCCCCGTACTGCATTTTAATCCAGAAAGCGGCCTGAAATGTTATTCAAGCTATTGCCATTCATCGTCATATTGCCGGCCTTGGCCTACTCGCTGATTTCGCTGGTATGCGCTCTGAAGTACTTTAAGAGTTCTAAAAAGCCGGTTGACGTCAGTTCGTTTTCAGGTGTAACAATCCTCAAACCGGTCAAGGGGATGGACGCTGGCAGCTACGAGAATTTTGCCTCCTTCTGCCGTCAGCGATATGCTGGAGAGCTACAGCTTATTTTCGCTGCAGCTTCACCGGACGACCAGGTCATACCGGTTATTCACCAGCTGATGGCCGATTTTCCTGAGCACAACATTGCCCTGACGATTAACCCGGCCATTCATGGGCCCAATTACAAGGTTTCCAACCTGATCAACGCTTTTCCTCAGGCCCGTCACGATATTATCATTGTCTGCGACAGCGATATTCGTGTGGCAACTGATTATCTGCAATCTGTTATGAGTCATTTCAGGGACTCTCAAGTCGGTCTGGTGACCTCGCTTTACCGCACCTCATCGGTGCCTGGCGTCGCCACCGCGCTGGAAGCGACCGGTTTTACCTCCGAGATGATTCCTAATGTGCTGGTGGCGCTACAGTTGGAAGGGCTTTCCTTTGCTTTGGGCGCTTCGATGGCGGTCAGGCGTGAAGCGTTGGCATCCATCGGCGGTTTTCAGGCTCTGGCCGATTTTCTGGCCGACGACTATCAGCTGGGCAATAAGGTCCACTTGGCCGGTTGGCGGATAGCTCTGGATGACTGCTTTGTTGAAAGCATGGTCAAAGCTGAGAGCCTGATGTCGGTGCTTGCCAGGCAGCTGCGTTGGGCACGTACAATGAGGGTCAGCCGTCCCGTCGGTTATCTGGCTTCCGGAATTACGCTCCCCTTTCCGGCCGCATTGCTGGCCACCATGATCTCGCCCTCTCTGCCGTTGGCCTTGTCTGCCGCAGCACTTTTGTATGCTGTGCGAATGTTTGTCAGTACTGTTTTCAGTCGCAGTTTTGTTCGAGATGAACTGTTTCCCAAGTGGCTTTGGCTGTTGCCGTTGCGGGATATGCTGGCCTTCTTTACCTGGACCCTGTCTTTTCTGGGCAATCGCGTTGAATGGCGTGGCAGCCGTTTTGTGCTGAGACCGGGCGGCAAGATTGAGGAGCTGGTGTGATTTATATTCAGTATTTCCATGTAGAGACCGGTGAAGGACACCCGGCATGAAAATAACGCGTTTGACCCATGATAAAGAATTCGGGAAGCGTTCCAATACCGGTCGCCTGGTGGTGGATGTGTTGGGCCGTGCGGCCGAACAGATCCGCTGGGACCGGCTGAATCCACCCGTCAAGCTGCTGGAGGAGATTGAGGCGGGCGGCGTGGCCCTGGTTTATCCGGGGGCCTCGGGCGAAGCGGGCGACGATTTGACCGGCATCGAGCATTTTATTTTCATCGATGCCACCTGGCACGAGGCCCGCAAGATTCACCAGCGAAGTCCTTATCTTCAAGACATTCGCCGAATCGGTTTGAAACCGGTCGGCAAGTCGGCCTACAACCTCAGGAAAAATCAGAAGGATGCCTGTCTGTGCACTGCCGAATGCGTGATCGAAATATTGCGCAGCAAAGGCAATATCGCAGAAGCGGAGCGACTGCAAGAGCAGTTTCTGGCGTTTATCAGGCCGCCTGGAGCTTTGCGCGGTGAAGTGCCGGGCCATTGACGGAAGCCTTGAAAAGTATGGCACTCATTAAGTGCAAACACCCGTATCACATTGCTATTATGAATTAAGTCAAGTAGTTAGATTCAGAAAGTCCCAATAGTCACAGGTATACTATTGGGACTTTCTGAGTAATGAGTTATCCTTTGCATATTGTAATACTTTGATGTATAATTACCAGTTGTTTGACTGGTACTGGAGATTCTAGTGATTCAAGCGATTGGACATATGACAATCGGCGCCGTGCGGGATCTTGGGAAGGCAGGCTGGTTCCTGCTTTATTCATTTTACATGATCTTTCGCCGCCCGGGAAGTCCTCTGCAAATCCTGAAACAAATGCGTTTCATTGGGACAAAATCGCTGTTTGTGATCATTCTTACCGCCGGATTTACAGGCATGGTGCTGGGTCTGCAAGGGTATTACACGCTTACCAAGTTTGGTTCTGAGGGAATGTTGGGAACGGCCGTCGCTCTTTCACTTATACGTGAGCTTGGGCCGGTGCTGGCGGCTCTGATGGTGACCGGCCGGGCTGGAAGCGCCATTACGGCCGAGATCGGCATTATGCGTATCAGCGAGCAAATCGATGCATTGGAAACCATGGCGCTTGATCCTTTCAAATATCTTGTTACTCCTAAATTAATTGCTGCGATGGTTTCCCTGCCGCTTTTGTGTGCGATCTTTGACGTGGTAGGGATCTACGGCGGCTGGTTAGTGGGTGTCAAACTGCTGGGTGTTAATCCGGGCTCCTATTTTTACGAAATGGAAAAAGCGGTTGTATGGCGTGACGTGTACTCCGGCTTTGTAAAATCCTTCTCCTTCGGTGTCATTATAGCCTGGGTTGGCTGCTATAAGGGCTATTATGCCGGTCATGGTGCCGAGGGAGTTTCCAAGGCCACGACCGAGTCGGTTGTTTTGACGTCAGTTATGATTCTGGTCTGGGACTACTTCCTGACTTCGGTGCTGCTCTGATATGATCAGCCTGCGCAATGTCCATAAGTCCTTCGGTTCTCAGAAGGTTCTCGACGACCTTAGCCTTGATATCCCGGCGGGCGAGATTACCGCAATCATCGGGCCCAGCGGAGAAGGAAAGAGCGTCCTGCTGAAACACCTGATCGGGTTGCTGGAACCTGACAGTGGGCAGGTCGAGGTTGAAGGCGAGAGTCTGATCGGTTTGCGTCGTTCCCAGTTGAACAGCATCCGCGAGAAGTTCGGCATGCTGTTTCAGAACGTGGCGCTGTTTGATTCCATGTCCTGTTTTGAAAACGTTGCTTTTCCATTGCAGGAAAAAACGAATCTATCGAAAGATGAAATTCGCAGACGGGTGCTTACTGCCTTGGAAGATGTCGGATTGAAGAACATCGAAAACAAATATCCGGATGAGCTCTCAGGCGGAATGAAGAAGAGGGTCGGTCTGGCGCGAGCGGTAGTGCTGAACCCCAAAATCATTCTGTTTGATGAACCGACCACCGGCCTTGATCCAATTATCAAGCGAGCGATTCATCAACTTATCAAGGACACCCATGCCAAGTTCGGATTTACGGCGGTCATAGTTTCTCATGAAATCCCTGAAATATTTGATGTGGCTCATAACGTGGCCATGTTGTACAAAGGTAAGATTCTGCAGTTTGGTTCATCTGACGAGATAATTAATTCTGCTCATCCTGCGGTCAGGCAGTTTATCAGTGGGAGTCTTGACGGTCCGATACGAATGATTTAGTTTTAGATCTGGACACAAAGAGGTTGTGTATGAAAATGGTTAAACTGGAAATGATGGTCGGAATATTTATGATTATCGGCATACTCTGCCTGGGATATGTTTCGATCAAGTTAGGCAAGTTGGAGTTTGGCGGCGGGGATTATTACATCGTATCCGCTGCTTTTGATTCGGTTTCCGGATTGAAGCCGGGTGCTCGTGTCGAAGTGGCCGGTGTTGAAGTCGGCAAGGTGGACCGCATTGCACTTGATGCCAAAAGCGGTGATCGTGCCTTGGCATACCTGAAAATCAAAACCGGAGTCAAAATAACCGATGATGTTATCGCATCGGTTCGTACCAGTGGAATCATCGGTGATAAATTTATAAAACTGAAGCCGGGCGGTTCCGATCAAATGTTGAAAAATTACGACAAGATCCGTGAAACAGAATCGGCGATTGATATCGAAGAGTTGGTCAGCAAGTTTATCCATGGAAAAGTCTGAAAAATCAGGTTGGTGATATGAAAACATTATCTTGTAGTATTGCGCTGTTCGGGATGTTCATACTTACTGCTTATTCAGCCGTAGCGGCTGATGAATCCGTTAAACCGAAACTGGTTCTGGGGTTGGACGACTGTGTCCGCATTGCTCTTAAGGCCGCCCCGGAAATGGGCGAGGCCCAGGCTGATATTGACAATACCTCCAGCAAGCTTGATGAAGCCAAGTCCTACCGTTATCCGCAGGTCGAAATGCTGGCGCTCCTAGGTCCGGCTCCTACGGCTCATAGAGAAGATCTGTCCGCTACTGACAAACCGTTTAAGTTGAGTGACATGACCTGGTTCAGCAGTGCCAATGCTACGATCATTCAACCGCTCTACACCTTCGGCAAAATATCCGAAAACATGAAGGCCGCCAGTCACGGCATTGAAGTAGATCGTTCGCGCAAAGAGCAGCGTGCCAACGAGGTTGCTCAAAAGGTAAAGGAATATTACTACGGTCTGATGTTGGCCCGCGAATTGAAAGAGGTTGTCCTGGAGGTCCAGGAGAGTCTGGACAAGGCCAAGGCGAAGGCACAGAAGATGCTGGATCAGGGTTCCAATGGAGTTGAGGAATCAGATATATTCAAACTTGACGCCTTTTCCGGTGAAGTTGCCAAATATCTGGCAGAGGCTAAAAAAGGGGAAAGTCTGGCTTTATCTGCCCTCAAGACCCGCTTGAACCTGCCTATATCCACTCAGCTGGAAATCAGCAGCGAGCGCTTGGAAATGGACGAAACGGTGATTCTGGAATATGATCTCCTTGTGGAAAAAGCCCGCTCCCAACGCCCGGAATTCAGGCAGATATCCGAAGGTCTTAAAGCCCGTCAGGCACTTGTAGAGGCCGCCAAAGCCAATTATTATCCTGATATTTTTTTGGGAGGTCTTGTGTCGTGGTCCTATGCAGATGAACGGGACCGCATCCGTAACCCGTATATTGAGGACCAGTTCAATCATGTTAATGGTGGTATAGCCTTGGGAGCACGTTGGAAACTCGATTTTGGTATTACCGGGGCCAAAGTGTCCGGTGAGCGCGCCCAGTATAATCGCCTGCTCAGTACCAAGGCGTTTGCTGATGCCAACATTCCGCTTCAAATCAGGAAATATTACCTTGATCTGAAAGAAGCGGAGAACAGTGTCATTGCCATGAAGTATGGCTATTCGAATGCCAAGAAATGGGCGGTAACAGCCTTGGCTAACTTCGATTTCGGAGTCGGACCTGCCAAGGAGATATTTGAGGCGTTGCAAGCCTATGCCAGAATGAGAGCTTCTTACTTTCAGTCCATTTACAATTACAAGATTGCCGCAGCCAATCTGGATTATGCAGTCGGTAGATCGCCTTTATCAGAAACGAAATAGCTGGAGGACTCATGTTTAAACGTACCGCAGCACTGGCCATAGCCGCTGTATTCAGCGCATCAATGGCTTTCGCCGGACCAGGTGACGAGGTTAAAAAGACAGTGGACGATGTAGTCCGCATCGTTGCCAGCAAGGAAATGAAGCATAACGACCAGAAGCGTCGCCAAGCGCTTAAAAAGACCATATCGCAAGTGTTTGATTATTCCGAGATGGCCAAGCGCTCGCTTGGAAAACATTGGAACCAGCGTACTGCATTAGAAAAGAAACATTTTACTGAACTGTTTGCGACATTGCTGGAGAATTCTTACGCCGGTAAAATTGAATCATATAATAACGAGCGGATAGTTTATCTCAAAGAGATCGTTGACGGCGATTATTCCGAGGTGAAGTCAAAGGTTGTTACCGCCAAACGCGATGAATTCACACTGGACTATCGGATGATCCACCAGAATGGCAAGTGGATGGCCTATGATGTTGTGATCGAAGGGGTCAGCCTGGTTTCAAACTACCGTACCCAGTTCAACAAGATCATCAACAACGGAGGGTATCCCGAGCTTGTAAAAAAGCTGGAAACCAAGAATGACGAGCTTAAAGCACCCTGATACAGTCAGGTTGGCAGTTGTTAAATTTCCTTGACACCCGCTTTACCACTATGATAAACGACTCGGGCAGCCAGTTTCGGAAGTTTTTGCAGAACGTTGCAAGTAGCATGTTTGACCAGGCTTTGCGGTTACCCTGCATCAGACTCCGGAAACTTAGC
>JBBQCH010000075.1:0-16031 GCA_038318485.1 Geobacterales bacterium | reverse complement strand
TGGGGCAAAATCATCTCTCAACGGGACAAGGCAAAAATGGTTCTGAAGGCAGACCTTCCGGCCGAAGCTGAAGAGTATTATGAAACCGGTAATGCGCTGTTATCATCGTTAGGCACTTTGGGGCAGGAATTCTTTGAGACGTTGCTGGAGTATGGTTTTGAGAGCGAGGAACCGGATGACAAAACGTACAGCCCACATTCAGAAGAAGCATCCACACTGTTATCCTCCATCCAGACCGACATACTGACTCTGTATGATCGGGCGTCCAACGATGATAAGGGCAATCTCCCACCGGACGACCGCTCACTTCAGATTCACTGCTGTCACGGTCCACTGCGTGAAATGGAGATACTTCACGATAACCTGCTGGCAATGTTCGATGAACTATCCGACCTGGAACCTCGCCAGGTTGTAGTGATGATTCCGGATATTGAAAGCTATGCACCCTACATCAACGCGGTTTTTGGAAACCGCAGTGGTGGCAGGCCGGCACTCCCATACTCAATAGCTGATCGAAGCATCCGTCGTGAAAATCCTTTTGTAGAGGCGTTTTTAAATCTGCTGGAGCTTACGTCCAGTCGATTCGGAGTAAACCAGGTTTTGAGTATTTTGGAGACGCCTGCCGTCGCTGCACGCTACGAGATTTCACCCGATGAACTGATTTCCATCCGCAATTGGCTTTATAAAAGCGGTGTCCGTTGGGGACTGGATGCCAGCCATCGTGTGGAACTTGGCTTTCCGGAGTATGAAAACTATAGCTGGCAAGCCGGGCTTGACCGTCTTTTCATGGGATATGCATTGACTCCTGACGGTGTCAGCACATTTAACAATATCCTGCCATACCCCGCTATCGAGGGACGCCAAGCAATTCCACTCGGTAAACTGGCCGAGTTCATCCGGGATTTGAACCGCATCCATTCAAGTTTTGCGCAGCGGCAGACACTGCAGAAATGGGCCGATCTTCTTTCCGAAACGGTCGAAACGATGCTGAAAGCAGATGTCCTGGACTCAGTCGGTCCGTCCGCGGTTGCCAAGGCTCTTCACAGCCTGCACGAAACCCAATCATCTTCCGGTTTCATTCATCCGGTCAGTCTGGATGCTGTCCGGGATTGCCTGAAACAAAAGCTGGAACAGGGCGGAGGTGGATACGGATTTATGGGTGGCGCAATTACTTTTTGCGCCATGATGACTATGCGCAGCATACCGATGAGGGTGGTTTGCCTGGCAGGCATTAACGACGGCCAGTTCCCACGCACCGCCCGCCAACCTGGTTTCAGCCTGATGTCCGGAGCCCGAAAACGGGGTGATCGCTCATTACGGGATGAAGATCGTTACCTGTTTTTGGAAGCGCTCATGTCGGCAGGGGAACGACTCTGCATCAGCTACAACGGTCAGAGTGACCGCGACAACAGCCTTATTCCACCGTCTGTGCTGGTTGCCGAACTTCAGGACTACGTTAAAAGTGGTTTTATCTGCCGCGTGGGCAACCAACCGCCGGAAATTCTGAGACATCATCGTTTGCAGGGATTCAGCAGTTTCTACTTTGATATCTGTAATAACAGCCACCTCTTCAGTTATGATCAGGAAAGCTGCCAGGCCATAGAAGCCCGGCGTCTGACGGAACGCACACAACGCACTTTTATTAGCGGAGTGCTACCTGCGGATGCAAACCTTGTCCAGAGGATAGATCTCCAGCAACTTCGGAGTTTCATTGCTAATCCGGCCGCGGCTTTTCTTGAGCAGCGGATGAAAATATCTCCCTTTAATCCTGACGAAGAACCGGACGAGCGTGAACCTTTCTCTATTGAAGGCTTGTCTGGATATTCGCTTTCACAGGAGCTTGTTTCACATGTACTACAGGGCACCAGTAAGGAAAGCTCCTTTTTGGCGACCAGATCCAGTGGAATTTTGCCGTCGCTTGCAGCTGGAAAAGCAGCTTTTGATGCCGCATGGGACAAAAGCAGCCAGTTTGCGGCCAGCATTAAGCCTCGACTGGAAAATCAGTTGGAAATGCTGATGGTCGAGCGGGCATTGAATGGATTCCATCTTTCGGGAGTACTGGGAGGCGTTACCAGTGGCACTCATTTGCGCTGGCGCTGTGCCGGTATGAAAGGTAAGGATCGACTTTCGATCTGGCTTGATCATTTGTTGCTTAACATGCTGGCGCCAGTCGGCTATCCGCTTGAGAGCGTCATGATTGCAGCCGATTTGATCATGACGCTGCCTCGGATTGAAAATGCCGCCGATATAGTGACTGATCTGCTGGAACTGTATGCCGGGGGAATGCAGCGTCCCATTCCATTTTTTCCGCAGACTTCCTGGGATTATCTGTCAGAAGGCATCGGTAAGGCTCAAAAGAGTTGGCAGGGAGAAGCGCGTGTCGGAATACCGGGAGAATCTGATAATTCGTCGGTTAAAATATGTTTTGGAGACGAAGAGCCCTTTGGTGATGAGTTCTTCCGGCTTGCCGAGCGTGTGTATGCCCCATTGAAATCGGTTCTAGTGGAAGAAAAACGGATATGACTGGAGTTACTGAATCAGCGTCCTCACCAATGCAGATTGCTTTAATCTGCCCGTTCAGCTTCGGTCCCGGTCGAGGAAACATAACAACTGTTCGGCGGATAGCAGATCATCTGCCGGCAGCCGGTTGCCGGACAACATCAATCAACCTTGACTCCATGAATACAGAAAAGAGGAACGAACTGCTTGCACAAAGCGGTCCTGACCTGCTGCACGCCTTTCACGCATACCATGCCGGACCCACTGCCAGACAGGCCTCCTTGAAGCTTGGCATCCCATATCTGATAACGATTACCGGCAGCGATCTCTTTGATTCAAAAATCCGCAACGCTCCGGAAACAAGGCAAACCTTAATTGACGCCGCTGCTGTCACCTGTTTTGATTCGTTGGTGGCTCAGCGTCTGGAAAAGGTATTTCCGCATATATCCGGCAGGCTTTCAGTCATTCCACAAGGAGTAGCACCGTTTCCAGTGCAAAATCCTTTTCCTGATCCCGATAATAATTTTCACATCCTGCTGCCTGCGGTTCTGCGCCCTGTTAAAGGTATCACCAATGCCATTGAAGCGTTAAATCCGCTTGCCCAAGAATTTCCTTCCTTGCGACTGCTGGTGGTTGGTGGAGCAATAGATGCTGATTATGCGGATAAAATATCTGAAATGGCGGCGGCACTCCCATGGGTACAACTACTGGGTGATGTACCTTATCAACAAATGGGATCAATATACGCGGCAGCAAATCTTGTCCTTAATTCATCCGTTTTCGAAGGGGGGATGGCCAATGCTCTACTGGAAGCGATGGCCATGGGAAAGCCGGTTCTTGCGAGCGACGTTCTGGGTAACCGCTCTTTGATCAAGAGTGGTGAAAACGGCTGGTTGTATCAAAATAATATTGAGTTGCAAGACATTGTGCGACTGCTGCTGGGCAATCCCGGGCTAGGTAAACGGATCGGCATTGCGGGCAAATATTTTGTCGAGAAGAACTGCTCTCCAAAAGTCGAGGCTAATAGTTACGCAGCGCTGTACCGGCGGCTGCTTGAAAGAAAATGAAGTTGTCTGTTAGCGGCTTAAGAAGCCGAATCATGAACTTTGTCACTGTTTGTGACTGTTTTTCCTGCGACGCAACGCCGCTCGAATACCGAAACAAGCGCCAGCGGCGGTTAAAACCCAGATTGTAACGGTAACGGCAATTTCAGTTATTGTCAGCATACATCAGTTCCCTTTTTAACTGCGTTTTTGAGATTGGCTATACCTGGTGGTATTTTAACCTAAATCAAACCAAATGGTTTGACACAAGTCAAGGAGTTGATCCTGTTTTGAATAATGGAAAGCTTAAATATGATTACCCTGAAACCTGTGGATTTTTGATATTTATCTATTGACAAAACCTGACCGGTGTTGTTCTACTGCCAAATTATTATTTTCAAACGCTAAGTCTTGCATCCTTGGTGGATGCGACAACAAACAGGAGGAATTTGATGAATCCATTAGCTCAGGAACTTAACGATCTGCTTGTGCAGCACAGCCCGCACGTCTTGGAGATGCTGTCCGATCTCGGAAAAAACCTGTTTTTCCCCAAGGGTATTTTGACCCAGTCGGCCGAAGCCAAGGAAAAAGCACATAAATATAACGCCACCATAGGCATTGCCACTGAAAATGGCGGTCCGATGTTCCTGCAGTGTATTCAGGACAAGCTCTCTGCCTTTGATCCGAAGGATATTTACCCCTATGCTCCTCCGGCCGGCAAACCGGAACTGCGTGCTCTGTGGAGCGAAAAGATGCTGCGGGAGAATCCGAGCCAGAACGGCAAACATTTCAGCAGTCCGATCGTTACCAACGCGCTGACCCACGGTCTCTCCATCGTCGGTGACATGTTCGTTGACAAGGGTGACCACCTGATTCTGCCGGATATGCTCTGGGGCAATTACAACCTGACCTTCGGTACCTGTAACGGCGCCATCGTCAAGAAACACCCGACCTTCACCACCACCGGCGGCTATGACGTTGAGGCATTCAAGACCGAACTTAAAAATACCGCCGAGGAAAAAGGGAAGGCCATCGTCCTGCTTAACTTCCCCAATAATCCGAGCGGCTATACGCCGACCGTGGCCGAAGGAGATGCCATCGTGGCAGCGATCAAGGAAGTGGCGGAAGCCGGATGCAACGTGGTTGCGATTGCAGACGATGCTTATTTCGGCCTGTTCTACGAGGACAGCCTGAAGGAATCACTGTTCGGTAAACTGGCCAACCTGCATCCTCGCATCCTGGCTATCAAACTGGACGGCGCCACCAAAGAGGAGTTTGTCTGGGGCTTCCGTACCGGCTTCATCACCTTCGCCGACGGCAATGAGTATGAAAACGCACCGGTAATTACCGCCCTGGAGAAGAAGGCCATGGGCATCATACGCGCCAAGATTTCCAACTGCCCGCATCCATCACAGACGTTTGTTATCGAGGCACTGCGTTCCCCGAATTTCCTAGCTCAGAAAGAGGAAAAATTCCAGGTTATGAAAGGTCGCGCCCTGAAGACAAAACAGGTGCTGAACAGCGATAAGTATGCGAAGGCATGGGATTACTATCCGTTCAACTCCGGTTATTTCATGTGCCTGAAATTGAAGACCGTGGAAGCTGAAAAATTGCGAATCCATTTGCTGGATAAATACGGGGTCGGCGCCATATCCACTACCAAGACGGATCTGCGGATTGCTTTTTCCTGTATTGCCGAAGAAAATATCCAGGAACTTTTCGATATTATCTACCAGGGAGTTCAGGATCTGGCCTGAGTCATCTGAAATTCCCAGATAAATGAACATGCAAAAAGGCCCACCGTCGGCGGTGGGCCTTTTTGCATGTTAGCGCTCAAATTAATTGGTTTCAATCTGGGTGGATCAATATGTTCCCTGTTTTCTTGGTCCGCTCAGGAATAGGTACGATTTTCCTGCTCTTCCACCATGATAAAAGTCGTCCGCTTGGTCAGTTCCTTCAGAGCGGCAGCTCCGACGTAGGTGCAGGCGGAGCGTACGCCACCCAGAATATCCCGAACAGTTTCCACGATCGGCCCTCGGCAGGGGACCTCTACCGTTTTCCCCTCCGAAGCGCGATAATCAGCTACGCCTCCGGCATGAAGAGTCATGGCGGTCATCGAACTCATACCATAGAACTGTCTGTACTGATTTCCGTCACGCTCTATCAGCTCTCCGCCACACTCGTCATGACCGGCAAACATCCCTCCCAGCATAACGAAATCTGCACCCCCGCCAAAGGCTTTGGCCACATCCCCGGGACAGCAGCAGCCTCCATCTGAAATAATTCTGCCACCCAGGCCATGGGCGGCATCGGCACATTCAATTACCGCCGACAATTGCGGGTAACCAACACCGGCTTTGACGCGAGTGGTGCAGACCGAACCTGGCCCGATGCCCACCTTGATGATGTCAGCGCCTGAGAGCAACAATTCTTCGACCATTTCTCCGGTAACAACATTGCCGGCAACTATGGTTTTGTCTGGAAAAGTGTTACGGACTTTGTCGACATAGTCCACAAAAGACTCGGTGTAACCATTGGCCACATCCAGACAGATGAATTGCAGTTCGGGATGTTTTGCCATGATTCGGCGGAGTTTGAGAAAATCCTCGTCAGCGGCACCGGCACTTACCAAGATTCTGGAATAGAAATCATTATCACGGTCGGCAAGAAAAGAGCTCCATTGTTCGACCGTGTAGTGTTTATGAATAGCGGTCAGGAGACCGTATTCAGCCAGAACGGCGGCCGCTTCAAACGTCCCGATTGTATCCATGTTTGCGGCAATAACAGGCACTCCACACCATTCCCGGCGACTGTGTAGAAATGAAAAGGTTCTCTCCAAATTCACCTGAGAACGGCTTTTGAGGTTGGAACGTTTCGGCTTGATCAGTACATTTCTGAAACCCAGTTTCAGATCAGTTTCAACTCGCATATATCTGTTACTCCGCTGATTCAGTCCCCAAAGGCTTCACTGTCCATAACTTCATCAAATGGACGCGCTATAATCGTAACGTTGCCCCGATACAGTATATACTGCCGTTCGCACGAACAGTTGTACAACAACTTTACGTCCCAATGATCGTGGGCATATGAAGGGTAATTATTGCGAACTCCGCATTCACACGTAAATCCATGTGCATCACTTTTCAGTGTCGACATCGGTTTCTCCCGTCAGTACATCGTCTGCAAAAGCGTTCACGCTATTCATTGAATAAGCCTGCAAAAAATCCGATCATGAAATATCGGATACTGTATACAACATATTATTCATATTTCATATTAAATATGAATAAGAAGCAGATTTTTATGCTGCTAAAAACTGGCTTATTACTCTAAATACCGTTGACAGGAACCATATTTGTAGCCATGTTTGCCGTTGATCATATCCAAACATCCAATAACAGGCAGTTACGGGGTCACAATGAAAATAATGCCGTCAAGCGGTTCCTATAAAACCTTTTGCGACATAACAACCGCATACCGGTTGGCATCAGTTATTACACAGGCTCTAAAACAGGGCATCATCGAAATTACCGGCGTGAGCGGAAATACCAAAACAGAAATACTGGCGGTTTCAGGAATGCAGACACAGGAAGGCGATAGATTTCTGTCGCTGCTTGTCAATGTAGGAATTCTGGAAATGTATGCAGATCGTTTCTACCTTTCCCAGTTTTCCCGCAAATACCTGTGTAAACGCAACGAAACAAACCAACTGGACGTGCTGGAATTTGAACAGATACTGGTTGATAAATGGGCCAATCTCGATTCGGTACTTCAGCATGGACAGGGAACGGTGGTGAGCGACCAGACCGATTCCGCCTATAAAAAGAGATTGATCCTTTTCCAGAAGGCCATGCATGGGGCGGCGGTGATACGTTCAAATGAGCTCTGGGACGCCCTTCCCTGCCTGCCTGAAAAAGGTGTTATCATTGACATCGGCGCTGGTGACGGCACTTACCTCAAGGTGTTTCTGAAACGTTTTCCCTATTGGCGGGCAATAGCATGTGATCTGCAGGATGTGGTGGCGGAAATAACGGACGATTCAATCACTACCCATGCCTGTAATCTGATTGATCCGCAGGAAAAAGAACAGTTGGTATCGAAATATGGAAATAGCGCTTCAATTGTTCTGCTGTCAAATGTCACCCACTGCTACAGCCCTTTGGAAAATGCAGCGATTATGGAACTGACAAGTGAACTTGTTCGGGATGACGGTATGGTGATCGTGCATGATTTTTTTTCTGACGGTAATTGCTTTGGTGCTCTGTATGACGCACATATGATGCTAAATACCTACAATGGCCGTACCTACAGCTTTGACGAAGCATTTCGGATGCTGAATGCAGCCGGATTCGGTCATACCAATCTGATTGAACTTCAATCATATTCACACGCTATCCTGGCCGCAAAACAACCTTTCAACATACTTGATACTGATCCGGCCTTTATGCTTCGATTACAGGCTCTCTCTTCCGGCTTTTTCGAAGCTGAGATAATCAATCCGGCCGATATTTCAATTGAGCCGTGGGTCAAGGCCAAGTGCCAGTACGGTTGCATGTTTTATGGAAGAAAGTGGAGTTGTCCGCCTCATTCTATGGGGGCTGACGACTTTAAGGAACTGTTGGGATGCTATACAAAAGCAATTGTCGTGGCCGGGCAGCCGCCGTTAAAGCAGTTTCAGCAGAATCTGCTGGAATTGGAAAAACATGCTTTTCTACAGGGATTCAAGAAGGCACTCGTTTTTACAGGGGGACCTTGCTGCTGGTGTGACAACTGCAATGACGATTGCTGTACTTGTCCCGAGAAACGGCGACCATCTCTGGAATCGTGCGGTTGCGATGTGTTCGCTTTGGCGGAAGCCTGTCGAATTTCGATGAAACCGATTAAAAACAGCGACGATTTTGTTCAGTATATCGGGCTGTTGCTGGTGGAGTAAAGTGCTGTCTGAATAGGAATGTGATTTCTGCATGAAAATACTGATAGTTGAAAATCCACGGCCTTTGACCGTAGAGCATTACAATGACGTTGCCAACGCTCCGCTATCGGCCAGCCTTAATAGCGGATATGCCTTAGCGGTTGCCCATCGGGCAGACTGGGAAACTGCTTATCTTGACTTGACCGCCTGTCTGGATCATGAAAGTATTATCGCAGACCGGATTCTGGCTGAGAACGCCGATATGATCCTGATCCACTGGGTATATTCATGGGGAAACGAGGATAAATTCAGCAATACGCTGAACTTGCTCAAAAAAAAACATGCCAGAACAATTGGAGCCTTCGGACTTTTCCCAACCCTTGCTTATGAACGTTTATCAGATTATGCTCCGCAGCTAGATTTCATACTGGTCGGAGAATTTGAACTTACACTTGATGAACTGCTATCCAACTATTCAATAAAAAATCATATTACTCCGTTACCAGGTCTCTATTACGGGGTTAGCGGATTTGTCCGCCGGGATCTGCTTGCTGATTTGTCAAAACTTCCCGCTCCCGACGATGTCGGGACAAACTGCCAGTACCCGAATCTTAATATTGCGGCCAGTCGCGGTTGTTTCGGCGATTGCAGTTTCTGCTTTATCAACCGCTTTTACGGCTGTTCCAAACGGCGGGAGCGGAACTTCGCTTCGGTCAAAAATGAACTTGAAATTCGACTTAAACGCAGACCAGTTAACAGATTATATTTCATCGATCCAACATTTATAGGTTATGACGAAAAGCAGACCGGACGAGCCGAAGAGATCAGCTGCATGCTGAAAGATAACAATCTTTCCTTCGGATTTGAAACCAGAGTTGACACAATTGATGAAAAGTTGATCGACACACTCGCAAAGAATGGTGCTGCCAGCGTTTTTCTCGGCATCGAATCGGGCTGCGAATCGACCCTGAAACGCATCAATAAACGAATTAACCGGGATCAGATTACGCGGGCGGTCCGGGCAGTTCAAAACAGCTCCATCGCACTGTCAGTTGGTTTTATCATGTTCGAACCGGATTCAACATTGTCAGAACTTGTGGAGAATTATACCCTGCTGGAAGAACTGGGACTGTTGACCCATCACGATCAAACTGTAAACATGCTTTATCACAGTCAGATCGTACTTTACGGATCAAAGTCCTGGTCCGGATTTGCCGATCAAGGCCGCCTGCTTTTTGACAAGCGCCTACCCTTTGAAGCCAGTTATCAGTTCAGGTATGATAATGTTGCACGGGTTTGTTCTGCCATGCGCCGGATGTCGTCGAAATATTTTTTCAGCATGGACAACCTGTATCGACTTCATGGCATCCCCAGCAGCCAGCAATTTGCCTGTTGTCACACAAGCAACCCGACCGGGGTCAATGGAAACGATCTTAACCAAATTCTGAAAGAGGCTTTTCTTGCTTTTATCAAACATGTTGACAGCAGCGATTCGACACAATTCAATAAGCTGGAAGATGCATTTATAAGCAGACTGATAGCTTGTTTCAACTGTTTGAACTGATCATATTATTCTGATGAAATGGAATGGAATTGCATTCTGTCATGCAGTGATGGTAAAAAGTTGCTCTCAGTAATTCATATTAACCAATACAAGGAGTTGAAAAGATGCTTAAAAATGCCTTAAAGGTATTAACTTTGTTTGCAGCGGTACTGTTTCTGTCCATGACGGTACTGGAATTTGAAGCTCACGCCAGGGCCGGTGGCGGGCGCTCCATGGGCAGCAGTGGATCACGAAGTTATTCTCGTCCGGCCAGCCCTTATCAACAGTCTGGTCCTGCTCGACAACAGGCGGCTCCCTCCCCTAACCCGACTTCCCAACAGCCGGCAGGCGGCGGGTTTATGAGAAGCATGGCCGGTGGCCTGGCTGGCGGCATTCTGGGCGGAATGCTTTTCAGGGGCCTGGGCTTCGGTGGTATGGGTGGCGGCATGGGCGGCGGTATCGGCATTTTTGAAATCATCTTGATTGCCGGAATCGGATACCTGATCTTCCGATATATCAATAAAAAACGTGAAGAGAGTTCGAACAGCTCTTTCAGCCAGCCTCAATACTCCGGCAGCAACACTACTCAGATACCCACGCCACTCAACGCAGGCTACCAGGAGTCATCGCTCCAACACAATGATCTGGATGCTGGTTTGGGGCATATTCGCCAGTTTGACAATTCTTTCGATGAGGAACGTTTCAACGATCTGGTCATGGACAACTTTTTCAAAATCCAGGGAGCATGGATGAATCGCGATTTGTCACCGGTTTCCGGCCTACTGACAGATGAAATGCGTCAGATCATGCAGCAGGATATCGACAAATTGTTACGGGACAAGCAGGTCAACAGACTTGAGAATATTGCCGTCAGAAACGTCGAGGTCGCCGAAGCCTGGCAGGAATCCGGCCAGGATTATCTCAACACGCTGATCTACGCCAATTTGCTTGACTACACCACCGATGACACAACCGGCGCTGTTCTGTCGGGCAGCAAGAGCGATCCGGTCAAGTTCGAGGAATATTGGACATTTACCAGACCGGTAGGCAACAATCCCTGGAAGTTGACAGCGATCAATCAGAAGTAGATTTCCAAGCATTTAATAACTGTTACCGCCCCGCTTCCTAAACTGGATTCGGGGCGATTTCAATATACGGTTTTTTCTGTGAGACTCCTCAATGAAACCCCTCAATCTTAATACCATCGATATCTCCGGACTCAATCTGATTGAGGCCAGCGCCGGAACCGGCAAAACCTGGACTATTGCTGCACTGTACATACTGATGTTGCTGGAAAAGGAATTGCGGCCAGAACAAATCCTGGTGGTAACCTACACCAAAGCCGCCACTGCCGAGCTTCGTGACCGCATCCGGCATCGTATCAACACTACTCTCGATCTCTACAGCGGTAAACGTCCAGTGTCAGGAGACGCGTTGGAGCAACTCCTTATGACAAAGCGTCTTCAAAATCCAGAGCGCGCCCGGTTGCTCCTGACCCGGGCTCTATATTCTTTTGATGATGCCGCCATTTTTACGATCCACGGTTTCTGCCAGCGGGCTTTGCTCGATAATGCCTTTGAGAGTGGTTCCTTGTTTGAAAGCGAAATGATTACTGATCAGGATGCAATCGTCCAGCAGGTTTGTGATGACTTCTGGCGTTCACAGATTCTTACACAACCGGAGGAGTTCATCGAACGGCTCGTCGCCGATAAATATACACCAGAAAAGCTAGCCTCCCCTTTTTATGGTCATTATCAAAATCCTGATCTGAATGTTATTCCGCAAACTGATGACATCGATCTGCGGCCGCTGATAACCTGCCGAGATGAGTTGTTTGCAGTTTTATGCCCGTTGTGGAAAGCTGAACTGAACACGATTCTGGAACAGCTTGAACAAGCCGGTCTGCACCAGGGTAGTTACAGTACAAAACAGATCCACGCTGCCACACAGATTGTTAACGACTGGGTGGCCGGAGCCACAGCTAATGTCTCCTGCAGCAAGCTGGAGTTCTTCTCTGCTGAAAAAATCGCCTCCAAAGCCACCAAAACGACCAGATTCATTCCCGACCACTTTTTCTTTACTCTATGTCAGCAGATGTTTGAAGCGACAGAGGCACTCAGAATTGCTTACCAGAACAAGCTGATCAGGTGTCGGTTAAAGCTGAAAGAATGGCTAGAATCCGAACTTACACTTAGAAAAAAAAATCTAAATCAACGCTGTTTCGATGACATGCTGCTGGATCTTCATCTGGCGCTTGAATCCGAACATGGGGTGATACTGTCGGATCGACTGCGAGAGCGTTACCGGGCAGCCCTGATTGACGAGTTCCAGGATACCGACCCGCTGCAATGGAATATCTTCAGGCACATCGGATCGGAACAAAACTACCCGCTGTTTTTAATTGGCGACCCCAAACAGTCTATCTACAGCTTTCGCGGAGCGGACGTCTTTGCCTATCTGAATGCCGGGAGCAAAATTCACAATAACAATCGACATTCACTGGATACCAATTTCCGTTCAGTACAGCCGCTTGTGACGGCAGTCAACAAACTGTTTTCAGCTCATTCCGATCCTTTTCTCTGTACGTCAATTCCGTTTAACAGCGTTAACTCCGGTCGTTTTAGAGGTGACTCCCTGCTGCTGGATGGTGTTCCTGATTTGCAACCGCTCCGAGTCTGGGTTTATCAGCGTGAAGACCAATTAAAAGCTGAGGCCAAACCGGTTGCTGTTGATCAAATAGTTCAGGCTGTTTCCGGTGAGATTGTACGTCTGCTGGCCACTGACTGCATTACGCTCTCTATTAACGGACAGATGCGCCCTTTAAATCCAAGCGATATAGCCGTGCTGGTAAAGTCCCACATACAGGCGGAGCTGATACAACAGGCCCTGCTAAGTCATGGTGTTCCCTCCGTACAGCAGGGTAGTTCTACCATCTTCAAAACTGCCGAAGCACTTGATCTGTTGCGGATCATGCGGGCTGTGGCCGAACCGGGACGGGAGCGCCTGCTGCGAGAAGCGTTGCTAACCGGAGTGATTGGCTTGACCGCCAATCAGGTGGCCGCCTTTGTGGATTGCGCTGGCGAAGACCCCGAATGGGAGGCCTGGTTGATCCGCTTTCACGATCTGCATGTGGTCGCCCAAACAGGCGGTGTGGTCGCCGTGGTGTCGCGCCTGCTGGGAAGCTGCGGAGTCCGCACCCTGGTTTTGTCGCGTATTGGTGGAGAACGCTGCCTGACTAATCTCCTGCATTGCTGCGAACTGCTGCACCAGGCCGAACACGAACAGGGCATAAGCCTGTCCGGCTCAATCAGCTGGCTGGAAAGCCGCATTTCCGGTGAACACAAGGATGATACTACACTGCTGCGACTGGAAAGTGACGACGACGCGGTGAAGATAGAAACCATCCATGCCAGCAAAGGGCTGCAATACCCGGTTGTTTTCGTCCCGTTTGCATGGGATCCCCCAACCAGCAGAACCGGGAGGGTCATATTTCACGAGGACGGTAAGCTGGTACTGGACCTGGCTGAAGAGGATCAACATAAACAGCTGGCAAAGGCGGAACGTGATGCAGAAGCTGCCCGTCTGCTTTATGTGGCCCTGACACGGGCCGAGTTCCGTTGTTACTTTGTTTGGGGTTGCATCAACAGTGCGATAGATTCACCGCTGTTCAATCTGTTGCATGGTAAAAAGATCAAAAAGGAAATCAAGTCTTTTGTTGCCCTTGGGGACAAGGATATACTGGTACAAATCCGGGAATTGGGTACCGCGGATTCCTGTATTTCAGCGGAAATGATGCCGCAGGAAACAACAGGCATCGAATATCGATCTGATGCGGAGCATCGCGGACCATTTGTTTGCCGCACACTGGCCCGCCCCACCCGCGATGACTGGCGTGTCGCCAGTTTCAGCGGTATGATAGCCGGGACCGGACACACCTTTCAGCCACGTGACCATGATAATCTTGCTACCCTGATCATGCCGGTTAGTAGCGACGAAGATAGTATACTAACAAAAGGGTTATCTATTTTTGACTTTCCACGGGGCGCCAAAGCCGGAACCTGTTTGCATGAAATATTCGAACAGCTGGATTTTGCTTCTTTGAACAAGAATGACATAGCAACCAAAACCGCCACCACGTTGGCAGCCAACGGTTTTAGCGAACAATGGCTACCGGCGGTTTGCTGCATGGTATCGAATGTGACCGCAGCCAGAATTATCCGGCATGATCCGGATTTCAGTCTGTCACAGTTACGGTCCGGAGGCTGGCAGAGCGAAATGGAATTCTATCTGCCGATCAACCAACTGGCGCCGGACACTATCAAGTCACTGTTCGATGGGCTGCTTGACGATAAGCTGTTTCAGGACTTTCAGGGCGTTCTCGACAATCTTTCGTTCCGACGCAGTCGCGGTATGCTGCAGGGGTTCATCGATCTGGTTTTCGAACACGCCGGTCGTTACTATATTCTTGACTGGAAATCCAACCACCTGGGCAATCGCACAGCCGACTACGGTCAAGGGCAAATGAGGGATTCAATGGCGCACAGCGTCTATATCCTGCAGTATCATCTTTACAGCCTGGCACTGGACCGCCTGCTGCAACTACGCTTGCCGGGCTATGACTACGAGACCCACTTCGGTGGTGCAGTCTATATTTATTTGCGGGGAGTGACTGAAGGGGATTCCGAGTCAGGCATATACCGTGATCGTCCTGCAGCGGAGTTTGTTAGGAGAGCTAACGGACTGATGTTAGGGTAGCAATGAGATCCCAAGACAGCAATCAGTATTTGTGATGATCTGTTTGGGAATCTGAATTCAATAATGGTACTTATTTTTATATTGCTTGATCGCATCCTCAAATATCAATTCTATTTCACCTTTGGGATGGTCTTGGGCATATCGCCAGTAGTATTTGATCAAGGCAGTTGCAACCAAAATAAATAACAGGACGGCTACTGTCCAGTAAAGCATTGTTCTGACGTTCTGAAAGTTGGAATATTTTGAATCTTGCCTGGCAACCTCCTCCTCACGATACAGATACTGTTCCCTCAATAATCGGATCCTTTTCAACTGGATGTTGGCTATATGGTTTACGATAGCATCCCGATCACGTGCATCAATGTACACAAATTGTATTCCGGTATTATAATAATCCCGGTCGGTTCCAGCAGCGTAGTTGTGATTAGCAAAAATGACTCTCGCGATAACATCTACAATTCGTCGTGGTGTAGGAACAAGTATCTCAAGCAGGACATACTCACCATTTTCAAAGCCTTGATGAGTTATAAGACGCAGGCCGCCTCCACTTATGTTTGCCGCCAGCGGGATGATCGTATCCCATGCATCTGGAGTTCCTTCTGTATTGTCACCCTTTTCCGCAGTGTTTCGAAGAAGTTCTTGCGGAATAACGGTCTCACCAGTCATCAGACTGCCGTTCCAGTTGCTGTTGTTGTTTTCACGTTCAAGTTGTTGACGAAGTGCTCTGCGTGATTGCCACTGTTTATGAAGAACTTCGATTCTCTGTTCTCTGCTGACGTAGTATTTAATCGGCAAGAAAGCGTCAATCCGGTAAAACTCACGCAGTTCATCGGAGACAATTTCACCGATCAGGCGAAGCAATAATTCGCGATCAGACCCTTCGGATACGATGATTGAACGACAGTTGTATTTACTATCATCGACAACAGCGCTCAATTCAAGAATTTGTCCGTACTGAAGCGTTACAGCTGTCGGTAACTCATCCCGGGATAACTGCAGGGTAACCAGATCTTCATCAATGGCAGAGATGATCGCCCAGTCTTTGAAAACCTCTGCATTAGGCAACGGAATGCTGACGCCGACTTTTACTCCGGCAGAAAAGTAACGTGAATATTGTTCCAGATCACTCATCAGTAAGGCTCCGGACTCAAGCGCATTTCTGTCAATCCAGGTAACGGTTTAAAGAGTCAAGCAGTTCGTCTATGTTTACTTTATGAACCCCGGCACCATGTTCAAGTGTTTCCAGATCGGAGACCTGGCATTCATAACAATCCAGATT
>JBBQCH010000074.1:0-16057 GCA_038318485.1 Geobacterales bacterium | reverse complement strand
GCGGCGGCAATCATATTGCTGCACAATCACCCTACAGGTGATCCAACACCCAGCCAGGAAGACCTCGCCATTACCAGGCGTCTCAAGGAATGTGGTGAGTTACTTGGTATCAGAGTGCTGGATCACATAATAGTAGGCGATGACGAGTTCCTGAGTTTTGTAGAAAGAGGACTTCTGTAGATAACGGGGGAGTGGCGCTTCATGCGCCCTCCCCTACCCTCATCCCCCGGCTCAAAAGGGTTTCCTGGAGTCACCGTTCCGACGGTGGTTGCAGGGAGCCCTTTTGGGCCACCATCAAAACGATAAGGGGGAATGAGTCATGTCAGTTAGAGCACGCATTAACGGTAGGGAATTTACACTGAGTTGGGAGGAGTTTGAGAAGGCGCTGCACAGGAGTAATCTTGCTGGTGGCGAATTCGAGGTTCTTGCCATATTTTCGGGAGTGAAATCCTACTAGAGTCTTCAGGCCGGATACCCGTCCGGCCTGGATAGAGGCGGCCCTTGTGGCAAGCCATACCAAAAAGGTGTTGGACAATTAAATCCTCAGTAAAATCGAGGATTAATCGAAAACCGCTAATCGCGTAGTTTTAGACAGTTAGCGATTTTCAACACCTTTACGGAATGGCTTGCCCTTGTGGTCGCCTTTTTTTATGTAACCATCATTTCTTCGCTGACAAAACGCGCCAGAGTCGCTATTCGACCGCTGGTAGAAGCCTCTTCGAGAGCCGACATGTACATATAACGACGCTTTAATCTGATTACTGTCCACGGATATCCGCCTGATGCAAGCATGGTGTTCATCAGAAAACGACCTATACGGCCATTACCATCCATGTAGGGATGGATGAAGACAAAAATAAAGTGCCCCAGAACTGCCCTGACTCCGGCATGCTGCTCTTCGTCGATAAGCCTGAACAGGGCTTCCATACAGTCCACAATGGATGTTTGCGGCAACGGCACATGCTGAGAACCCCTGATATAAACCGGCTGGTTGCGATAGCCGGCCAAGTCGGCAGGTTTCAGGATACCAGATTGAACAGAAGGGGCGAACATCCGAGAGTACCAATCACGATGGTCAACGGCAACAACCTCCGATGGTCTGGCGCCGTCGAGAATTTTCCTGATGCTTTCTTTTACTGCCCTGAAGGCCAGGTTGTACCCTTTTGCAGCCAAGGCATCTCTTTGCTGACGGTCACTTTCCAGAAGATCAGGATTCCATATCTCGTCACGTATCTGCGCGATCAGTTCGGGTGTAACTTGGTATCCTTCGATGGAAAGAGAGTTGTAAGCGTCATTTATATATATTTCGTCTACCTTTCGCAGATACCCTTCATGGTCAATGGGAATTCCGGATGGTGGTGGAAATATATCCGTCACTTCATTACGCATTGATTTCCAGAGAGATTCGATTCTGGCAACGTATGGCGATTGCACTCTGACCCCTGAAGAGAGAAATGGCACTGTGTTATCAAACGGATTGACGGGTCTTACCGTATGGCCACTGGACGACATGTCCCTGATTATCCGCTCGGCCATCTGTTTCTCGCCGAGAAATTCGTAAGCGCCGGACAGTCTCCCGGCGGCAGCAGTACTCCCGTTCTCCAGCAACACCCGGAGAATTTCGGAAGAGTCACGCACCATTCGCAATGCCATTTCAGCATCGGCGGCATTCTGTCTGAAAAAAGAGGGCGCAACCCTGCATAATGCAGTCGGCAAATCCATGATCCAGAGACCGTTCAGCATCGTTCTGCCAGCGGGGAAGTTTTTGCTGTCCTGGTAGATCAAGAGTGAAGTATCAAAAGGAAGATTGAGTTTTTGAGCTCCCTTTGACTTTGTGATGATCACCAGTTGCCGGGGCACGACGGTCGCCCCTGTATGGAGATGCAGGGATGATTCAGATGACAGGCAATAATCGTCTCCATAACGATCATTAAGGTAGGCTGCGATAAATGACCAAAATGAGGCGAACCAGGGTGTGCTGCTGCCATCTTTCAGAGCGGGACTGGTCACAATGTACCACCCCTTCACAACTTCCAGCAGGAAGTCGTTTTGCTTGAGACGCTCTCTGTGAACCCTGCTAAGAGCTGATGAACGGACTACGTTTCCGCTCTGCACCTGTTGCAGTGCCTCAAGTGAGGCTGCCAATTTTCCCCCTGATGTTGCCATAATTGCCGCCTGAAAATATTTAACTATGTTTTTATGCTGCAACTTTACTATGTTTTTGTGTATTGAATCAACTATGTTTTTGTGCTGGGTTTAGATTTGTTCAGGGCTACTTTACGGAGACAAACGAGAGCTTTTCACCTTCTCTTCACGATCAAGGAGCCGTTGTGCCCATTCACGGGCGCGATGATACCGTTCCAGTTGGGTCGCACTCGGTAGTTGGCCGCTGGTCATGGCACTTGATGCCTCCAGTAATTCCTGTAGGGCTGCCAGCAGGTCTTCATTGAACATTACAGAATTCTCCATATAAATCGATATTATCCTTCAAATTTAATACGGCTCGCCACATCCTGAAAAAAGTCATGCGACCAAAGAGTGAGCATCTGTTGGTCTTTAACGAATGGGGCTACGTCACGGCGGGCCTGATTCACATCGAGCCGGTCAATGGTATCAAACAACAGGTCTCTGAATGTAGCAGACGTCAGTGCCTTTTCCCCGCTCCAATGTCCGGTCTGTCGCATCCGTTGTGCCAGGTGGGCAAGGTTCAACTGCGGGTGGTTGGCGGCATACCAGACAAAATCGTACCAGTCGCGCCCCTTGACCCGGTTTTTCCATTTGCGGAACAAAAGCGCATGCATCTTGCCGGCGAACAGATCCGGGAGCGAGTAACTCCGAACAGCAAACGGAATCGGTTGCAGCAGGTAACGGGTCGAGGTGGTAAATCCGGGGGGCGGGTCAGTGTCCACCTCGATTTTCACCTTCAGAACCTGTCCGGCGGCAACCTTGCCTGCAAGCTCTTCCCCAGCCTCGATTACCAGGAGTTCGTTACGGGTGTTTGCCTTGAGAAAAGCAGACTGCACCGCCGATTCCACGGCCTTATCGACCATCTCCATCCGGACGTTGAAACCGAATGCCAATAATTCTTCCTCAAGTGATGCCGTATAGCGACCCAGACTGAAATCAGGTGATGGTTCCAGCAGCGAGAAATCCAGATCCTCGGAGAACCGGTCGAGTCCGTACAGGATGCGTAAAGCCGTACCGCCGTAGAACGCGGCATGCTCGAAAAACTTGGCACGCCAGAGCCCCAGCAGCGCTACTTCTTGAATGATCTCTCGAAGCGCCCTGACTGAATCGTCAACGCTCTTCGGCTCGTATTTGGCAAGCATGCGTGTGACAGCCTCATGCATCATGGCACTCCTTTGCTCAAACGGGTGACCAGATCGGCCAGCAGTTTCACCCTGCGGGATCGATAGTGCCGGGCGATATCCGTAATTCTAGTCGGGTCGAGTCCACGGAGATTTGCAGGGTCAATACGGAGATCAGCAAGCAAATATTCGTGCAACCCCTTCTGGGTGGTGATTCCGGTTCCCCGTTCAGTAACGATCCGGTCTGCCAGGGCCTTTTCCGGAATGGCGATCAGAAAAGAACGGCCATCATCCAATTCAACCTGATCCATACCGGTACGGAATGCTTCCATTGGTATCATGCGATACGAAAAGGTTCCAACCGGCGAATCGAACGTCCGGGAACGGCCACAGGTAACCGACGTCAGAGCTTCCACCCGTTCCGGCGTCAGACCGTGATAGTGCAGTGCATATTCGAGTGAAACATAGGACGGACCATAGATGAGATTAGCCAATAGTTCCCGACAGAATGGCCTACGGCGCAATGACTCACCGAGAATATAGAGTCCCTTCTTGACGCGGACTATATCCCCTTTGGCCAGCATGCCGGATATCTTCATCCGTGGCCGGGCATACTCATGAACGGCGTCCAGCAGAGTCTGGTAGTCAAACTCCTCATAGGGAATACTTTTGAGTAGCAGGTTGTTCGTCATGATCACCATCTCCGGTGTGATGACAATAATTTGGCATAAAACGACACAGTATGTCCAGTTATTTTAGACATACTATGCTTAAGTATAGGTTATAATCCGCAGAAAAGAGCAGTAAAGCGGACTCAAACCAGCGCAATACAGGCGGGGGAGTCGAAACGGGGAAAATTCAAAGTCCCACTCGATTGACAAACCTGAGAGAAGACATCTCAACTATGGTGCCTAGAGAGACAATTTCTTGATCAACCGACCGTTCCATGCAAGCTGCTGCCAAGACAGATAATGCAGGGTCTTGTGACTTTATCTCCGACTTAGCCTGACCATGTTTTGCTGTCGCCTTCACATACGGGTGGGATGTGGCAGATTCTTTGACCGCACCCAACATAGGCTCATACAGAGCACTTAAGTTGAGTTTAGGCAGAATCTTCTTTAAACGTAAATAAATTCGCAGGCCTTCAAGATCTAAATCACCCCAAAACAGGATATTCTCGTGACGCAATAGTTCATGCAGTTGTGGCGGAGCGCCGACACAAACTGCACCCTTAACAGACACACCACTTTCCAATATGGAAGCGAGTTGGTTCCCGTATTCATCACCGTGGCGTGATAATCCATAACCAAAAGTGACGACGAAAGCTGTTTTCTCGATCGCCGATGTGTTCACGGCATTCCAGAAAGCATGCGGGTTCTCGACCAGCACTACATTTATTGGTTCGGGCGGCCCAGCGATCAGCAATACTGGCGGTGCGCCCGTAAATTTACTTTTCTCGATACCAAACTGTCGGAGCGCGTTTGCCGGCAGCGCGTCCAAAATCTTAGAAGAACCGAGCAGATAACCCGCGCTCACAAGGAAGGATGGTTGGCCCGACACATGTTCTTGCTCTCTCCTGAGCCGCAAAAGGCCATTTACAAGCAAGATGTGGTCATTGTAGCTGAAATCGTCAAGGACGTCGTGAAGGGGTAGCAAGGCTGCCTGTTCGGCATCTGACAAGCCTGAACCGGAGAGTGAAGCCTTCCAGTTAAGATAAGATGGTGCTGGCACAACTTCTGGGCGGGCAGCAAGTGGAGAAACCTTCCCCACCGGTATCCCATCATATACTCCGGAAAGGAAACCGGATTTGCCGAGAGTGCTCAGTGATCCCTGGACCACCATAGGGTCAAGGCCGGTCAACTTGCTTATCCGCCCAATGAGTCCTTCACCCTGCAATGAAGATTTGCTGCCAAGCAACTTCCAGAAAGCTGATTTGACAAGTTCGTCAATTTGCTGTTGTTCCATCGGAGACCCCTGTATTCACGACATGGGTGCGGATCATCGACATCGCCCCGTAATTGCTGCCAACCTTCCCGGGTTCAACGGGAGCACCCTGTTCAACGAACATGTACTGGTCGCCCACTTCGCGGCCGTTCAGCATAGTGGGGAACAGTTTCCAGTTCGGCTTGAATTCTCGGTCGTGTCCGGTGACGATAAGTTGGAACTTGCCCCGCGTATTGGCTATTTCTCCCAGCACATCGTCGATGAGAGCCCGGTCGGAAAGGTGTGAGAAAGCGCCGTCTATGAAGATGAAATGTGATTTAATAGAGAGCATCTTTCTCTTGGCAAGACTGCTCATGGAAATGGTTTTACGGGCACGTTCCCTTTCGCTCACGAAATCAGACATCTTGACAATCCACAGCAATGATATGGCCACGCTTTGACCGGAGCTGGCGAGGTCTTTGTTAAGAACAAGCGGCGTTACCCGGCTTATGGACGGAATGAACACCTTGATGCTGGGGTTCATGATGACCCTGCGGTAGAACTTGTTGCGGATCTGGTTGCGGAAGCTATCCTGCGTGTCCCTTTTAACCTCGATATGGTTTTTAAGGTAACTGCTTTCCTCATAGTCCTCAATGTCACGGACGATGTCTCTCAGCACGTCCTCGATGTCATCGTGGCTGATAGCCTGTGCGGTGATCATAAACCCCGCACTTATAAACTTGTTGTCCTGGTCTTTCTTGGGCGCGAATCTGGCCTTCATAAGTTCCAAGTTGCTTGGCAGGCGCCGGGTGAACTCGCTCAACCAACTCGATATGCTCTTCCATTCAATTTCCAACTGCTGCCGGGCAACTTTGTTGGCTTCCAAGTCTTTATTGTAATTCGCATTAGCGGAGACAAGTACCCCTTTGACGCTGGTTGGGTCGTCTTTGGCCTGCTGTAATAAGAGAATGACAGGGGCATCCAGTTTAAGATCCTCATTGTTGACTGTACGATCAATCTGGTCATTGTATTGGGACACCAACCGCCGGTATCTATCTCCTGCGTTTTTCAGTTTGCCCGAGAGGTCGTCGATACTGTCTTTGACCGCTTCTATATCGTCCTCAAGCCCGATGATCCGTTTTATGCACTCCTGAACGCTCGTGCAGTTCCGAAGATAGCTTCCTTCCCTATACAGGCCATGGCGGGACAAATCTACAGCAGGGAGACCGTCGACCAAAGACCGGTGCCGGCGGTAGAGCTTGATAATCGTGCGGACGACACCATCTATCTTGGAAATGTTACCCGCAAGCATTTGGTTGATCTCCTGCATAGAGGTAACTTGCGGGGACAGAATCACCTTTTGTTCGTCCAGGGAAGGTGTCCGGGATTCGATCCCGGCCAGTCTCACTACGATCTCTTGTAGGCGGGTTGCGCCGGATTCCACGAACCGTTGGACGTCTTCAAAGCGGAAGGAAGATCTCTTGACGGCGGTCTCAAGTTTTTGTGCCAACGTTTTCTCTGTCGCAGGGGCTTTTTCCATGAACGCCGGGCCGAACTCGCTGTTGGCAATAAAGGCGGCTACGCTTTTTAATACCGGTTCCATCTGACTCAACCTGATTCCGGTGTTTCTCACCGCTGTATTGGCAGAGTCATAGGCATCATTGTTCGTTTCCAGCGCCTCGGCGTTAGATAGCTCAGCGGATTCAGCCTTGGTTAATCTATCTTCTGCGGCGGCAAGGGACGTTTTCAATTCTTCAATGGTCTGCCCCTTCAGGGCATTATTATAGTCGAGCATCGCCCTGATCGACTCAATTGCTTTCTCTGCTGCCCGTGATTCAAGCCGGGGCAAAGAGTTTTTAAGCGGGTCAAGGAGCGCATTTACGCCCAACGCCGTATCTTCGGCCTTTGAGTCTATGGCGTGTCGCGCCCGTTCGGCTAGTTTAGATGTTTCAGATTCATGGGAAGTCCTTGACAGAGCCTTCTTGTAGCGACACAGACGAAGTTCTGATCTGGCAATCAGTCCCCTGAGGGTTGCCTTCCGGCTTTCAAGGGACTGCGGATCAAGCAGACACTCAACGTTTTGTGTTTTAACGCCGATAAATAGGGAACGGACAAAATCGCCTCGGACATTCAGATCCCCCGCCCGGCAGAAATGTTCCAGATCTGCTGCCACGAACACTGGGAACTCAAGAGTCTTGTCCGCAAGGTTGAGAGCGGCCTTCTCAGCGTCAGCGGCACTTTGAAGCACTGGCGCAAACAGAAGTGCAGAAAAGAGAGTTAAGAGGTTCGCTTTCCTCTCCGCATCCAGATGCATTGTTTCAATGGCTGCGTGGAGAGGAACGAATTCGGACCCTACGTTTGCCTGGACATCGTGAGCAAATTGTCCGGGAGCGACAGAGAACTTCTCCAGCGCCTCAAGGTCAGTGAGCCTCTTACGATAACCTTTGGTTGCATCCTCGTTAGCCTTGCGGATCTTCTCGTGGAGGGCCGACCTCTCCTTGATCCATTGTGCCGGGTCTCTGCCAGCACCGAAACGTGAACGGAAAAGTTCGATGTCTGCCAACTTGTCTTTGAGAGCCGATAGTTCCATTTCCAGCCGCGAATGTTCGTCTTTAGCCCAGGCGAGTTCGGCACGCACCTTGGACTCCAGGCCTTCGGGTGCCTCCCCATTGAAAATGGAGTCGTATGCTGCCGCTTTTTCAAGGGCTCTTTCTGCTTTAATTATGCGTGATTTAAGTTCGTCACGTTTTCCGCGAGTGTCTGATGTTGCCGCTTGCAGTGACTTCCCTGCGGAAGTGATTTCATAGCGCGCAGCTTTTACCTGTTCCAGCGCGGTCTTGGCATCAGCTTCTTCCTTGCGGATGGCTTCCAGGACGGTAACAGGCGATGCGTCAGTGCCATGTTGCTCCACAAACTGCTTCCAATGGCCGAAGGTCGTGGCCTGCTTCGCTGCCATCTGCTTGTGTGAGTCGAGATCTTTGCGTGCCGTATCTTCTTCCGCCTTTGCCAGGCGACCGGTTTCACCCGAATCGGCCAACTCCTCGGGAGTGAACAGACCTGACTCCTGCATGCGCTGGTGTTCAGCCCCCTGTTTGTCCAGGTTTGTGCGCTCCTTGTACAGATTGAGTTTTTCCTTGCTGAGCTCGGTTATTTCTTCGTTGACCGCATACAGTTCCGCCTTCTTCTGGTTATAGGCCTTGTCGTGTTCTTTCTTCTCCTTCCGTGCCGGGTTGGTGTCGGCATGTTCTCCCGCCCACTCGAAAACCCTCTGCAACTTCGCAATCGAACTGTCCCTATCAAACTCCGGAAGGAACTTTTCTGTATTGGAAACAATGTCGGTTGCAGCGTCAAGTTCATAATACCTTGTGGCCCTGCCCTTTTCGTTGCGATCGCCACCTATTTGGTCGCAAGTAATTTCAATAAGTTGCGAATTCTGTATTTCTACAGCAGCAGCAATCCCTTTCCTGTCTGACCGCTCATTTATTCTCTTTGGTTCTTCTCCACTGAAGTACGCCATGCCACGATCCGACAAGTACGGCATACCATTGCTCAAGACCATGTACTGGGCGACGTCCACCAGTTCTGCAGGCGGTTGCGGCGGCAGGCCGGGGAACGGGCGATCAATTATGGCGTCTTTCAGCACCCCCAGTTCAACGGCAATGTCGGCTTGGCAGGCCTTAAGGTTGCCGCCAGCTTGTGTCATCTCTTCTGCCATGTTGCATACCAAGCTTAATTCCCGCAGGACCCGTTCGGTCTGTTCAAGGGATTTGGCCGTGTTGACGTTGTTACGTCTTGCGGTTATGACCTGTCTGGTCTTTTCGTGGATGGTATCCTCGATATTCTTCTCGTCCTCTTCTCCGTGACCGCCCATGACATCATGGAGCAGTTCCGGTGCCAGGCGCTCATAAAAAACGTTAGCGGCAAACTCGGATTCCTTGCCAGGGACATCGAAATAGCTCGACTTGCCTTCCCCGCCAGCCTTGTTCTGGTATACGATCTGCTGCTCGATACTGGGCAGGTCGAACCACTTCTCCGCGTTCTCTCTCCAACTTTCCGCAGAATTTTCTCGTGCGGAGGCCGGAAAACGGTAAGGTACATCACCCAACTTAGCAGCAAATTCTTTGTCAGGGATAAGGTTGATCCGGTTTGCGAACCCCGTGTCTTTGCGGTGAACCGGGCAATCTTCCAGAGACCCCGGATAGGAATACATGTGGTACTCACCATTCTCGCCGCCGTTGCCGTAGATCCCGAACACCATCTGCTTGCCAAGAGGAGTACCGCTGAACAGATCCATGCCGGCACCCTCCTCAGTGTCCATGATCATCTGCACGCGGACATGGGTGTAGCCGCTTGATCTTGGGGCAAAGTGGTACTTGTTGATCTTGGATATCTCCCTTTTCTGACCGGCCAGCAGGAACAGGACCAGCTTGACGATCGTTGTCTTGCCCCTGCCGTTGGGCACATTGATGATCGAGTTGAGGCCAAGCAAAGGAAAAACGCAGTGCGGCCAGGTCGGTTCCCAGGGGTTCCGCCTTTCACGATTCATAAAGTTTGCAACTTCGATGCTATTGATCAGAGGCATCTCGTCCCTCCGTTTCCTGTGCCCGCACCGGCATAGGTGCGCCGGTTATAAGCATATACGAGCGGTTGTCCATGTCTTTAAGGTCATCAGGCGGCATCAGGTACGTCAGGTCGTAGTCCGAATTCAGCGCCATGTCAACAGCAGCTGACAAAGACTGCCTGTATTCGTCTTTGACCCCTGTCTCCTCTATCACACCCGCCTTGAGCATGACGCGCATGAACTTGGATATCCATGTATCAATCTTGACGTTGTCGTCCCACAGCACATCCCACATGGCTCCGACCTCGCCTTCCGGACGTCCGGTATTACCCATGTCCTCAATGCCTTTTTTAACTACCTCTGTGAAGTGCTCCGTGAAGACGAGGGCTTTATCGTAATGGCTGATCTGCTGCGGGTGGCGGGCAATCTTGTTATAGAAAAAATACTGCAGAGTAAGCCACAAGCGGGCAAACCAGATAACTATCTCTGCCTTGCCGCCCTTGAATCGTTGGTCCTTCATGGCCTCTATGAACCACCCCTGATCAAAGAAAAGCGCGAGCCTTTCGCCGCGGCATCTGTGAAGTACGTGGATCTGGTTGCAGCACTTCGGGTTTGGCATGATGCCGAAATTGATGCCGTCATAAGTTTTAACCGCCAAGCCTTGTGCAGCAAGAAAGTTGTCGAAATCCAGGCGCTCTCCCTCGCTGGCGCGAGACAGCAAGCGGGCTGCTTCAGCCTCGCGCTTCTTGAGGTGCCGACCCTGTGGGTTATCAGTTATCACACGGTACTGCAGTAACGCCGCATGGGTGAGGCCTTGTTCATAAGGAATCATGTCAAACTCCTTGCTTTTCAAGCATAATTAACGGGTCACTGGAAATAATAAGGGAACCATCATTCTTCATGCGAAATTCCCTCTGCGGGAATCCGACGATGATGCGCTGGGTAGATGGTTCAGGGCTGTCGAGAGCATGAGGGGAAACATACACGCCGAGGAAATCCAGTGCTGTATCGTCCTCGGCCAAAACAAAGTCTGTAGAGGTAAGAAACTCGCTGAACGGCATGGGGCCGGATTCAAGTCGTTCGTAAATAGCCTCACGGTTCTTTTCGATGAAGCTCATGAAGTGCTTTACTGCGGGAGATTCAGAATCGGTCACGTTGAAAGACTTAGGCGGCGCATCTTCTTCTGGATTATCAAGAAGGTCGTACAAATCTATTGTGCCTGGCACCAATGAGGGGTCGAACCAGCGCGTGGGGATGTCAGCCGGCATGACCCCGCGCATCAGGTGTTCAAGTCGCTGAACGCTGCCGGAATCACACCTGAAAACGAGTCGTTCGGCCATATCGAGAAACTGGTGGTATGAAGGGACTATGTCCTTGCGCTGTTGGGCGATGTCAAGGAACTCGATAAACCGGCGTGACACCACTTCTGCGGTTTGCAGCAGCACCTCCAGTTCAGTTTGCAGATTACCCAGTTCGAAACCGGCTTTAGCGCGGCCAGCCCATTGGTTGAAAGCATCCATGGTGCTTTGTTCGAGGATAATCCGGAGGGCTGATTGGATGGTCTCCTTGGTTTTTTTCAAGTTTTCATTTATGGCGGGACCATCGGCGACAAGGATCGCCCCCTGTTCTTCACGGGTGGGGTGCTCGATCAGATCGGTAAGTTCACGGGCCTTCTTGGCAAGATCAAGGGAAATGTTGCGGCAGATGGTGGGGATATCGCCGAACTTGTTGTTGTCCAGGGCGGTGATTATCTTATGGGCGTCGGACTCGTCGTACAACCAAGATATCTCGTTTTCGCAAATACGGAGAAAAAGAGACGCAGTATCGGTGATCCTTACTTGGGCACGGCTATCTGCGAGATCGACTATTTTTGTCTTGTCCCGCACATAGCCATAGTTAAGGGTACACGTTTCCTCGTCTGGGGTGCTGTAACATATCTCCCTCTCTTTCGAGAGAGAGAGCAAGACATACTCCAAATCTTCAAGCAGAACATCTGATGCGAGCTGACGGACAAAACCGTATAGTTCTGTAATGGTCACATACCCTGTCCCTCGTTCCCTCTCCAGGTTGTGCAATATATCAAGTACGAGCAATGCTATGCCGGTGTATGTCCCGCCTTTTGGGCCTGGTGCAGGGATATAGACATTCGCCCCCCTCGGGTGCTGAAGGTCAATCAAGCGCGATGTGGCAGCCATTATTGTAACGGCTGGTGGAACAAATCCGTTTGTCATCGTTCTGGTCCCTTGGAAGCGTGTTCAGTTGTTTTCGGTAGCATACTACAATCATCTGTCAAAATATGTCGTAGGTAGTTATATACTCCTATTTTAGGTGATAATTGTGGTTTCTTCTCGGACTACCTAAATCGTTTTTCTAAGATCAAACTTATTTTAACATTTTGCCCAACTGTTCAATACAATTGACTTTCTTACTTTAAATTGGTCCAGTTTACAGGAGAATCGCAACCACTTATTACAGGGATAGGTGTCAAGAGGGAAAATAGTAACAGGGTCAAACTTGAGCAATACAGGCGGGGGAGTCGAAACGGGGATTATTCACCAGATCGGATACCTTGTAAGCGGTCATCTCAACAGCCGGATAGCTCTGAACTAAATACTCAAAAAAATGATTGCCCAATATCCATCAGGTCTCCATAAGTTTCCAACGGGCCAATATGACATGTAACACCTTTACCATTACGAGCCAGACGCTCGTTTATTACTTCCGTCATTCGCATCGCCAAAGCTGCATCACCAATAGGAACAAATTTCGTTGTATCCTTGGGGAGGATAGCCATCGTCAATAACATTCCTTCCAATCTTTGTGACCCAGCTTTTGCAGTCGAGATGATACACTGCGTGGGACTAAATGGTGTACGGTAGGAGAAAAACGGGAAATTGAAAATTGCCCCTGTCCTCAGGAAGATCGGCGTTACCGGATGGTAATATGCCTTCTGATGTATATCTGATAGGTCGGGAATAATGGAGACCCTGCCGCCAGTGAGCTCCTGTATCATTTTCTCTAGAAGATGGTGGGCTGGAATCCCTCGTAGTGACAGTTCAGTACAAACTTTTGGATATTGTACATTGACCTTGGCAGCAGAAATTTGCAGGAGTCCGTCATCTAACACTATGAGCTGTTTGAATGCTTCCTTCATCCCCAACGATATTTTATACCGTAACGATGTGTCGCTAAGACACCATCCAAGACTGGAAAGAAAGTCAGTACGATTTTTTCGTAGCGCGTCAATCTGATACAGAACGGCAGATGCTCCCAACTCAGCAATCAAGTGTTGTTGTTGTTCTGGCTCGGCATCTCTAATTTTCTTAAGCTGAAGTACAATATCCCAAATAGGCTTGCCCCATCTCTCATGCATCAGATAAGAATCTGGATCTCGCAGAATTTCAGTTAAAACATCCTGCGGAGGCAGATCTTTGGCACTACTATTGAGAGGCGCTCTTAACGATTCATTAAACCTTATCTTACGCCCAACCTCAGGATCACGCCCACGATGTCGAGTTATTTTGTCAGCCAGATCATAGGCAACATTAAACCTGCTGGACTCTTTATGGTCACTCCGCCACAAGTCGGAGGTGACCATACCAGAGGAATGACCCGAAGCGGAAGCTATCTCCTCGCACGAAGCCATTGATTCGCGAGTCGTGTTAAGACTCATTTCCAAGGAAAAAAGAAACTTTTCCCATTCGCGTCCTCCACGTGAGCCAGAAGCAAAACCGTGAGCCGGCACAAAGACTGAAACACCGTGTGCCATAAGCTTCTCTTGAAGACCTGGGCACAACTTCTCAACTGTGGCAGGAATGACTATTTGGACTGATGACAGGTCCTCGCCATCCAGTACCCCAAAGACGACATGTTCGATTTCATCGGCAGAAGGCTGCGAAGAAAAGGTTCGGCTGTACATCCGGTTTTTAGACTCATCAAGGATCAGAATCCGCCAGATTGGCTTTGTTGGTTTACTCTTCTGATACTTGATCTGGCCTGATTTAAGTTGATGATGGTGAGCCGAAGGCCCTACCATAACCTTAATAGGTTCTGTCATGTATTCTCGCAGTCTTCAATTTATAGTGGTAACAAAACTACTTGAACAAATTTTTCAGCGACTTTTCAAGATCATCCATTGCTTTCTGTGCTTTTCGACCGTCATCACCGCTGAATTGAATTTCAGCCCTGCAATATGAACATGATTTTTTACGACCTGGTACCATTTCTTTAACCTTAATTTTGATTTTACGTTTGCACCCTGGACAGTTTATGTCTGTTTCAAGATCCATTGTCTTCCTCCTGAATTCACTACTGAACTTTGCAACTCAGTCGTTGCACTGATAGTGCTATACGCGCTACCAGTGCAACTCGCGATTGATATTTGCAGCAATGAATTGAAGATTTAAGCCTTTAAAAAATGGATGCCAATTATGCGGCGCAATAAATGCCATCCGCCCGCCTCCATTATCCCAAACCGGCACAACTGTGCCAGCTAACCCAGCAGATGAAGCCCTTGCTTGTAGATCAGAAACAATTGAATCTTTGTCACCTTCACTTTTATATCCGAATGATTTATCCAGCGGAATAATGACAAGATCAACACCTTGTTCTCGAATATGCGCTACCTTAAATCTTGGCATCTGAGCCTCCATTGTTATTGAGAAATGAGATTATGGGCATTCCGGTAGACTGAGCAGGTTGTTGGGATGTTCGCCATCATTTTCAGTTTTGAGATACTTGTTACCATTCCTGCTGGCAACTATAACCCAAACAGACTGTCCGCCAACACTGACATAGAATTTCCATTTTCCGCTCTCGATGCCTGCAATTGCTTCTTGTTGAGATAGTTTCCATCGAGTACCATCCGCGTTGGTACCGCCGACAGATTGAATGCGTTCATGCGCATTCATGCGATCACTCTTGTTGATACACTTAATCTGGTGTGTGTCTGCCATGTTTATAGCTCCTTTGAATTGTAATATTCTCAGGTGCCATAATACTTGACGACCTCCCCCAGAATGTGTCCTATGTTAAATATTTATTTCCTCGTAATTACGGTATGTTCTCTTTGCCTCGCCAATAACATCCTGTCGCAGTTGTTCCGGTTCAAGAACGATTACATCCCCTCCAAACTGCAATATCCTCATTTTCACTTCGTAAAATTTACACACCGGAAATGACAGGATGAGACTTCCATCACCCACTTCCACGATTTTTTGGTTTTTATGCCAAATTTGCTCCCTGATCCACGGTGCCCGGAATGCATTGAAGTGCAGTCTGACAAGGACCAATTCGTCACCCTGAAAAATTCCAAAACCGCCCTCCAACTGATTCTTCCACTGTGCTCGGGGTTTTGGGACGAAGGATTCTGACTTTGCTTCAACATTGGACATTCGCGACAACATGAACCATCGCCATTCATTGCGAACATGACAGAATGCGATAAGCCCCCAACTGCCCATGTAATGCTGCAAATGATGAGGTTCTACAGTACGCGATAGGGGAGAATTGTCTTTGGGGGAGGTGTAGGTGAACGTTAAGTATTTATGGTCAAGGAGGGCTTTCATCACTTTTTTGAAAACATGACCTTGCGTGGGTGCATATTCATTCCAAGAGGACGAAAATGCTTCCCGGAATCGTTTTTCCGTAACTCCAAAGACCCCATTCTTGCCGAAGAGTTTGCGACTAAATGATCTAATCTGCCGGCTGATGAATCCTTCTGCGCTGTTTTCAAGGATGTTCTGCGCGAGAAGGATGGCCAGCATCTCTTCTTGTGTTGGTTCGGTTGCTGGCAAAACAAACGATTTGTCAGTGTAATAATATCCTTTGCGAGACGGATTGTAATTGAGCGGTGAGTTTAGCTGGTCACGCATAAAATCGATTGATCGTTGAGCAGTTTTTGTGACCATCTCGAATTGCCGTCCGAGAGTAGTTGCGTTGGGATATTTTTCTGCCCTGACTTCAGCATCAAACCACTGATATTGCAATATCTTCTGGTTTTCTCCCATAGCAACTCCTGTATCCAGTCAATTTGACTGTCTGTATTTAATGCTACTCCCCCAACTGGATCATCTGATCCGTAATCTCAGTAAAGGTCACATCGTGACTGATAAGGAAAAGCTGATCGTACCAATGATCTGTCACCTCTTCCTTTCCATGATCGATGGCCCGGAAAGCCTGGGCAAGGTTCTCTCGTCGTGACACGTCGAGATTAGAGGTAGGTTCATCGAAAAAAGCTACCCGGGCGCCGATAGTTTGTAGCAAG
>JBBQCH010000073.1:0-16075 GCA_038318485.1 Geobacterales bacterium | reverse complement strand
GTAGTCAATTTATACGATTACTCTAGTAAATCTTGAAAACTCGAAGTAATGGTGAATCGGATAAAACGGTAAACTTGCTTCAATGTGGGTATTAACTGATATTAGGTGAGATTTTATAGATAGGTGGTATTTCGGTGAAATGGTGCTACGAATTAACGAATTAAGTAATGGATTATTCGTAAATTCGTAAATTCGTTCTATGGTTGATGATATTTGAGTTTATCGTTCCAATACTTGATATACGCCGAGTAGCCCTTTTCAGTTGTAAGGAACTGAAGGTGTTGCTCAGGGCTTACTTTGTAGGCTTCCATCTTTTCCAGTCCCAGTCTCCGGGCTTTTTCCATTCTGTGATTCCCGTCAATCACATTGTAACGACCTGGTGAAATCTCAGCAACAATTATCGGTTTGGTAACTATAATGCTTACGGTTTTTCGGACAGGTAGTTAAGTTTGGTTTGCCCCTGATTACGGAGGTAATCTATGATGGCAAACATGAGAACGAAACGTACATCCGAATTCAAAGCAAAGGTGGCTTTGGCTGCAATCCGAGGAGACCAGACTGTCGCCGAACTAGCCTCTCTCTACAAGGTCCATCCAAATCAGATCACCAACTGGAAGCGCCAGGCACAGGAACAGCTGGTTACGGCTTTTGACAGCAAGAAAGCCAAGTCGTTAAAAGCTGACGAAAAGCTCAAAGAAGAACTGTATCGCCAGATAGGCCAGCTCAAGGTTGAACTTGACTGGCTCAAAAAAAAATCTGGGCTGTAGCACTGCTCAAAAACGGCTCCTGATCGATACGAAGCATCCAAAAATCAGCGCTGTCAGACAGTGTCGCCTTTTGGGCTTGAGTCATTCCAGCCTGTATTATCATCCGGTTCCGGTTTCAGCAGAGAACCTGACTCTGATGCGGCTCTTGGATGAGGAGTACACTCGACATCCCTTTCTGGGCGTTATCAAGCTGGCTGACTGGCTCAAAAAGCATGGGTATCCTCGTGTAGGAACACGGCGCACCCGGCATTTGCTGAGGTTGATGGGCCTGATGGCCATCTACCCAGGCCCCAATTTAAGTCGCCGATTTCCGGGGCACAAAGTATTTCCGTACTTGTTGCGCAACGTACCGATTGTGCGTGCAAACCAGGTATGGAGCGTTGACATAACCTACGTCCGGCTCAAGGAAGGCTTTATTTACCTGGTTGCAATCATCGACTGGTTCAGCCGTTACGTTCTGGCCTTTGGCTTCAGCATTACCTTGGAAGCTGATTTCTGTGTCGAGACGCTGGAACGAACACTACTCAGGGGAAAACCTGAAATATTCAACAGCGACCAGGGTTCACAATTTACGAGCCTGCGTCACACCCAGATCCTGGAAGCCGCCGGTATCAAAATCAGCATGGACGGCAAGGGGCGAGCAATTGATAACATCTTTGTTGAACGGCTCTGGAGGTCGGTGAAGTACGAAGAAGTGTACCTCAAGGACTACGAGTCAGTTCAGGAAGCAAAGGACGGAATCAAAGTCTACTTCGACTATTACAACAATGAACGCCCTCATCACTCGCTGGACAGGAAAACACCGGCTGAAGTATACTTCAACGGGCTACTTGAATTGGCTGATCTTTCAAAGAACAGGGACAGTTAAACTGGGCTGAACCAAACTTAAATTCTTCATTTTTCTGTCTTGACAACCGTCAGTACCATAAACGTCAACAGTTTCAACATAGTCTTCCTTTATTTTTGAGGAACCTAAGGTGAAATCCTTGACTTGAATCTCTTCCTTGGGAATTCCGGTATTCTGGATATATTCAGCCATTTTCGTGATGTTGAAAACGAAGATACCATTCGGATACAGTTCATCTTCGTCATCAATCGGGCATGGCTGGAAGTTTATATTGATTTTCAGCTTTCTTTGATTCATTCGAATCCTTTCATAGACCTGCTGTCGTTGCGGATGTTCTGTTCCCAACGTATTTAATATGAGCAACACTAAAAAAGCCAGACCTAAGCCTGGCTTTCAATTGAAAATCTGTTGAAGAAGTCTACAGGTTCTTGAGATTCTTTCCGGCAGAAAACTTACCGGATTTGGAAGCTGCTATCTTAATCTCTGCACCGGTCTGTGGGTTGCGACCGGTTCGAGCGGCCCTGCTTGCAACTTCAAAAGTACCGAAGCCTGGAAAAGTAATTTTGTCCCCGGCTTTGAGTAAATCGGTAGTAACTTTCAAGAAAGCGTCAACGGTCTCTGCCGCAACATTCTTAGGTATTTCAAGCTCTGCGGCAACTGCTGCTACAAATTCTGCTTTTGTCATTGGTTTCTCCTAGTGGATGATTAGTCACAGCTTTTTTTCGAAGAAAAGTATCACAAGCGGTAACGATTGTCAGTCAGGAATTGAATCATAGGATTTATCGTGCATTTCGATTAGAAGAAATCATAGCAAGTATGAGCAACTTTATAAATTTTCACATAAATTATATACACTGGTCGGTATATGGGCTATGTTTAATTCTTTAGTATGATTTGCGTAACTTTTTTACGAAGCAAAGAGTAAATGTGATTACACTTTGTGCATAGTCGCCTGATCAGCGGAAGGACGTATTAAATGAGTATATTGGACATATCGCTTACGGCGGGTATGCGTGGCAACCTGTTGGCGCTTAAGAACAATAGCGTCAAAATTGATCGAACCCAAGAACGCCTGGCAACCGGCAAAAATGTTAATAGCGCCCTTGATAATCCGACCAACTTCTTTGCCTCACAAGCGGCCCTGAATCGTGCTTCAGATCTGAACAATTTCAAAGATGGTATTAAAGAAGCAATTCAAGTCATTAAAACTGCCGACATCGGTATGGTTGCCATGACGAGTATATTCAAGCAAGCATCGGCTATTGCCGACAGTGCAAAGCAAGCATCAAGCTTGAGTGCGTTAGGGCAACTTGCTGAGCAGTTTAACAATATGCGGAAACAGGTAGATGACTTATCTGCTGATTCAAGCTACAGGGGGACAGACCTGCTACGTAGACAGGATTTGACTGTCGCTTTGGGCAGCAACAGTACATTGACCATTCAAGGTTCTGACGCAACTTCAAGTGGTTTTGACAACATGACTAACGGACTAAATGTCGAAACAGCCAGTATGGACCCGTTGAATATAGTCGATCCCAATACCGTTACGACATCCACAGGCAACATTAAGCAAGACGGTCAACTTACAATTTCAAATAACAATGTGCCAAATATAGATAGTTGGCTTGGAGCTACTGGAGTTAAATTTCAAGCAATTATAAGCCAGGATACATCTATAACTACTAGTCCAGCTTTATCGGACGGGAGAATAATTCAATCCCAAATAACCGATAATATCGGCGTTGCCGAGTACGGAACCAGCGGTTTCCAAGTGTATCGGGATACTTCTGTAGTCGAAACCACTGGGACAGGTTTTACAGCGGGTACATATTTGCTTGATACAAATGCGGCAAGTCAATACATTGGGTCATTACAGAGCAGCGGATCTAAGGCGTGGATGACATTAGAAAAAAGCCCTGGTATAATTTTTGCCAATGTACCCCATGGTGTAAACGGTTCTCTTACCCCGCCACCAACCATTAACAATTCAGCAGTTGTTACTCAATTTCTAGATACACCATCAGCATACTCTTTACCAAGTTTTGTTTTCGACAGTGCAACTCAGCAGTGGTCACAGAATTTTCCCTCTGGACCACCGATTAATTTGATTCAGAACGGCACCCCTCCTACTTCACTGGGACTAGATCTTGACGGAAGTGGAAACCCGGCAGTTACAATTAATTTGTCCGGTAGCTGGAGCAATAATGATCAAATTCAGATTGGGTTGAGCAATTGGACATCATCTGACCCGAATGTAAAAGTATTGGGATATGCAGGATCAGGATACTTAACTGGTAATATGCAAACAGGATTAATTGATCATAATGGTTTGTCAATTTTTGTGGGGGGGGCAAATCCTACTAGTTTTCAACTAAATTTGACCACAGATGAGTTGAATATCCCAAATGGAACAATTCTTAAACTTTCGGTCAATGTCAGTGCTTGGAAGACCACTGATCCATCGATCATCTTAAATCAGCCGACGGGGACAGGATCAATGACGGCGGACTTGAACAGTGATGGTAAAAACGACATTCAACTCCAACTCCCAACCGACGGGATAAATGGGGCAAAATGGCTTTCGACTGAAACGATCAATGTCGCAACTACCGGTCCATTCAGAACTACCGATCCCTCAGTTACCCTTAAATATAATGATTCAGCAAAAACTATCGGAATGCGTCTTAACGGAAACACAGGTTCACCTGATATAACAATCAACCTTTCTTCTAATTGGGCTGTTAACAACTTAGCTACTTCAGCGCTTGGAAATGGAGATAGCATTAACTTGACTGTTGATGGTCGTCATCGTTGGGCTAAAAGTGATGGCAGTCCGAATACAGGGGGAATGGATTTGTCATTGCAAGAGATTGATGATGCTATCAATACGTTAAGAATGAATTCAGTGAAAAATTCTTCTGGTCTTTCTATTCTAAATGCAAGAAATGAATTTATCAGTAATATCGCCAACGTATTGATCACTGGAGCAGATAATCTGACCCTCGCAGACATGAACCAAGAGGGGGCAAATATGCTGATGCTCCAAACTCGCCAGAGCCTTTCAGTAACAAGCCTCAGCCTTGCAAGCCAAGCATCACAATCCGTGATGAAGCTGTTTTAAAAACTTTTGAAGATTGCCAAATACTCGTTTACTGAACATCCACATTACGAATACCATCAGGACGCCATGCTGGGCTTATGACGTGGCTACCTTTATCTTCTGCCGCTAACAGACTGCCGAATGTTACCTTGAATTCGCCGAATTTATCATTTACTGCATCCATTGCCTTGATGGCGTCGTTTTTCCGTTGTACCTCTTTAAATAATGATAGCTGCTCCGCCTCGTATTTCAGGTTTGACAATTTGACTCCAAGCTGGCGTACTGGTTGCGGCAACTCCGTGGTATCGAGTATGGCAACTGCAGTTCTGTATATTTCTTCGCTTGAATTGATAAAGTTGCGGATAGTGTTCTGTTTGCCGAAGCTGGAGTAGAAATCAGCGAATCTCACATAAAGAGTGATAGTCTTCCCCGATACCCCGTACCTCCGAGCCCTCCGTCCTACCATCTCAGACAACTGCAACAAATATTTCAGTATATCTTCCCTACGCTCAACATCTTGCCGCAACGTCATCGAATGCCCGACCGACTTTACCTCATCATCAGCTTCTGCAGGCGTGACAGGACTGTCGTCAATCCCCTGTCCCATAAGTTTCAATCTCGAACCAATAATCCCAAATTTACGGGTCAGTCTCGATTCGTCACACCTTCCGAGCTCTCCGCATGTATAGATCGACATCATGTTCAGATGGCGTTCCATCTTCTTCCCGATGCCGCATAGCTCCTTGATGGGCATCCGTTCCAGTGTGCGGCTCACGTTTTCTGGCTCGATGACTGTTAATCCATCCGGTTTCATCAAGTCAGATGCAAGCTTTGCCAAGAGTTTATTGGGGGCAATCCCAATGGAACATTTCAGCCCAAATGATTCCAGTATCCTCGCTTTAAGCAGATAAGCAATTCGTTCCGGTGTCCCGTAAATGCTCAAACTATGCGTCACATCCAACCATGCTTCATCAATTGAGAATACTTCTACCAGGGGCGTGTAGTCACGCATCATTTCCATTATGCGGGTGCTGGTGTACGTGTACTTCTTGTTGTCACCGACCACAATGATTAACTGGGGACAGCACCGCAGAGCTTCCCATTTTGCCATACCGGTTTTGACCCCGAAGGCACGAGCCTCATATGAACTGGTGGTGATTACCGTCCTACCACTGCCACCGACTACCGCAATGGGTTTACCCTGCAGTTCTGGATTCGCCTGTTGCTCGACCGACGCAAAGAAGGCATTTAGGTCGAGATGCATGATAATCCGGTGTTCAGTCATAGGATTACACTGAGTGACGCAGAATCTTGGAGCGGACCAGTTTGATAATCGTAGGGATGCTGAACATGGCGATGAGGATTATCAGCGAGGTCATGTTAGGGCCTTTTATGACGGTATTGAGTTTCAAGGTACTGACAGCAATGACTGCGAAGTAGAGCATGTCACCTGCAATTGCTAAAACCCATCCGGCAAGGAACCCATGCCCTGCAGCATGTGCAGATGCCCGGCCTGTCATCGGATCAACGCCGAAAGAAATCATGATTAAGCCAATGGGACCGGCACCGGTTCCGCTTATATGATGGATGCTTCGAGCAGTTGCCGCTTTCATGGCAGCAGCGACTCTTGACAGGAAAGATATTTTACTGCAGATGAAGGCCAGTAATCGTAGTACCGGTTCAAACAGGAAAACCAGAATGATGTCTGACACCAGATAGAGCAGTGCCGTGATAGGCCATAGTACCCCCTTGGCTTGAGCGAGAATGACGCCAGCAGGTATTCCGCCGCCAACTGGTATCAGAAAGAGTTTCAGCACCGAGAGCATATCAGCAGCCGGTGGATTTGCTTGAGTCATCAGTTATTCCTTGGGTTTATTCTGTCTTGTGCGGGTAAAGCATCCATGTCTGGTCAATGGCATTAAAAACAAGCTCGTACAACGCATCATCTTCGGTCACGACTGCCCAATGGAGCATTGGGGCATCTCCTAGCCGGTCTTTCCAGTAATACGTGGTACGGGCAATTTTGTGCTGCTTGGTTCCAAGTTGAAACCATACGGGCTTGGCCTTGGCTCCGGGTTGAAATACCACGGCTATTCTAACAGGAAGTCCCGACATCATGAATAGTTGCGGATGGTCTTTAACAGCTTGCCTAGAATGGTGACGTCTTCAGGAGCAACAACGTATGACGGATATTTCGGGTTCCGGGCTTCCAACCGGATTCTCCCAAGTTTCTCGTCACGGTAAAATCTTTTCAGAGTGGCCTCGTCATCAATCATCGCAACAACAACATCCCCATCATTAGCAGTTTCCTGTGGGCGGATAAGGGCCAGGTCACCGTCAAGGATATGGTCTCCAATCATTGAGTTGCCATCTACTCGCAGAAAGAAGCACCCCTTGTCATGCACCCAGCTTTGGTCGACATTGCAGTATCCCTCGATATCCTCATACGCAAGTGACGGAGGACCTGCCTTGACCTTCCCGATAATTGGAACAGAAACGGTACTACTCCTGCCGATGACAGTAATGCTTCTGGAACTTCCCTCACGCCGCTGGATATACCCCTTTAGCTCCAAAGCATCGAGGTGACGGATAGCTGAAACAGTACCTTTGGTATGGATATGTTCTGATATCTCCCGCAAAGTTGGTGGACAGGAGTTGGAATCCAGATAGGATGTAATAAAATATAGTACCTGCTGCTGCCGTTCGGTTAGCGGTTCCATGCCACTTCCTTCTGTTATCAATTGATACCCGTATCAAATGATAGCTTTGTGCGAGGGCGCACGTCAAGCGGAAATGTGATGATGAGATACCGATTCCTGTCGCTAGAGGTTTGGAGTATAAATAATGATAGATACTACTGAGCCAACAACAAGGAATATATCTATGCCAAACATCTATGACATTTCGGTACAGACCGCAAGTGGTGAAACAAAAACTCTCGATGAGTATCGTGAGCAGGTAATGCTGATTGTGAACACTGCCAGTAAGTGCGGGTTCACACCTCAATATGCCGGACTTGAGGCTATATACAGGAAATACGCTGACCAAGGATTTGTGGTTTTAGGCTTTCCCTGCAACCAGTTCGGTGGTCAGGAACCGGGGGATATTACGGAGATTCAAAACTTCTGCTCGCTTACCTATGATGTCAGTTTCCCCCTTTTCGCCAAAATTAACGTTAATGGCAATGACACAGAACCGCTATATCAGTATTTGAAATCCGCAGCACCGGGACTCCTTGGCAGTGAGGCCATCAAATGGAATTTCACCAAGTTTCTCATTGACCGTGAAGGCAATGTGCTGAACCGATACGCACCGACCACAACGCCGGAAAGCATGGAAAGTGCTATTGAAGCGTTATTACGTAAGACTGTCCGGCCGGAATGAACACTTCAGGCATTAAAACCCTGTTGAGGGCGTTACGTTCAAGAAACTACCGACTCTTCGTCGCTGGTCAGAGTGTTTCATTAGTAGGCACATGGATGCAAACTATTGCCATGAGTTGGCTGGTTTACCGACTTACCGGTTCTGCATTCTTGCTTGGGATTATTGGCTTTACCAGTCAGATACCAACATTTCTGCTTGCACCAGTTGCCGGGGTCCTTGCCGACCGGTGGAATCGTCGAAATCTTCTGATTGCGACCCAGGTACTCGCCATGCTACAGGCGGTTGTATTAGCCGCCATTGTTCTTTTCGGAGTTGTCCAGGTCTGGCATATCGTAGTGCTTAGTTTGCTTCTTGGTATCGTCAATGCGTTTGATATTCCAGTCAGACAGTCATTTGTTGTTGAGATGGTTTCTAACCGGGAAGACCTCAGTAATGCAATCGCACTAAATTCCTCAATGGTACAAGGTGCTCGACTAATCGGCCCTATGATAGCAGGACTTCTGGTCGCTTCAGTAGGTGAAGGGATTTGCTTTATTCTTAACAGCGTCAGTTACTTAGCAGTGCTACTGGCACTTGTTGCTATGCAAATTGGCCCGAGCCCTCACCAGGGGAAACCACATAGGCACGTCTTCCATGAACTGAAGGAAGGCTTCAGGTATGCCTTCAGCTTTGGGCCAATCCGGAGCATTCTATTATTGGTTGCCTTGGTCAGTCTAACGGGAATGCCCTATTCCGTTCTTGTGCCGGTATTTGCGAAGGAAATCCTTCATGGAGGTGTGCATACATTCGGCTTTCTGATGACAGCCGGTGGCTGTGGAGCTTTTATCGGAACCGTTTATCTGGCGTCCCGAAAAAGTGTTCTCGGTCTTGGTAGATTAATTGTCATTGCCGCACTCTTGTTTCCAGTAGGAATTTCTGCTTTTGCTGTCTCAACCAATATCAACGTTTCATTTATATCCTTGGTCGTGGTCGGTTTTGGGGGAATTACACTGATTGCATCCTGCAATACGATTCTACAAACAATACTCGATGAGGACAAACGAGGCAGGGTAATGAGTTTCTTCACGGTAGCTTTTATGGGTATGGCCCCCTTCGGCAGTTTCGGAGCTGGAACAATGGCAGGTATTATTGGCCCGAAAGAAACCTTACTCGTCGGTGCTGCCTGCTGTCTGGCCGGTGCATTTATGTTCTCCCGCCAACTTCCGAAAATCAGAGAATCAGTGCGCCCAATCTATGTCAAAATGGGAATAATCAAGGAAGTCGCTGAAGGGATGGAGACTGCTGGGGGCCAGCCACCAATATTTGATAAATAAGACTAAGACTCAATTGAGGTACAGGAACCCGAATTAAGGATTACAGAAAGCCTTTCATAACCAACTTTTTCGCAACTAACCAATACTACAGCATAAATATTATCTTGTAATGTTGGCACTGTTGATGCTCATACATAGACAGATGTCAAATTTAAACGGAGGTAACATACCATGAAACGGATTATTTCAACCATCGTAGCAGCAATCGTTGCCCTGTCTTTCTCAGCAGTTGTTTTTGGTGCCGATGCAACCCCAGCTCTTGCACCAGCCACAGCAACACCTACTATTGAGAAGAAAGAAACTATCAAACCAGCAAAGACTCACAAAAAGCACCACAGGAAACAAAAAGCAGCAAAGAAAGTAGAAGCACCTGCACCAGCCGCCGCACCAGCTCCGGCTCCTGCACCAGCGAAGTAATCTTCGCTTTCATATAGCAGATAAAGACCGCATCGAAGGGTGCGGTCTAATCTCACTGTTTATTGATAATACGATTCGAGAGGAATATATGAAAAAGCAAATATTAATCGTAATGTTATTAACCTTATCCATGGCTGTCACGGCACATGCCGGTGTCAACATTGGCATCAATATTGGGATACCAGTACCGCTTCCACCAACTGTTGTAATTCAGTCAGCCCCGGAGTTCATTTACCAACCGCAACTTGGCTTTCACGTATCAGTGGGAGCACCGTATGACGTTATGTACATCGGCAATGCCTATTACCTGTATAATAACGGATATTACTACAGGTCAAGCGCCTACAATGGCCCATGGGTGGGCGTTGAATACAAAAGACTACCAAAGGGTCTTCGTAATCACAGGTACGAAGAAATTCGGCAGTATCGTGACAAGGAATACCGTCGGTATGACCGTGACCGTGAACATTACAATGGTCGCTGGCACAGACCTGGCGAAGCAAATAGGGGTGAAGGCCGAGGAAACGAAGGTCGTGGTGGTGAACACCGTGGCGAAGGACACGGCGGAGGGCATCGTGGTGAAGGTCGTGGTGATGAACGGCGTTAAGTACTGCTGAATTTACAAAATTTACCTTTATATAAGAAAAGGCCACATTGGAAGGTGTGGCCTTTTTTATGCTCAACGTAAGTGCAAAAACATAGCTGCACTGTTTTCAGGTAACTGTTATAAAGCTGATTCACATTAGTAAATCAAGCCTTACCTCTTGCACTTTCACCAGCTTTCTCTGCCGAACCTTCCTGAGCCTCTAAAGCTGTTGGGTCACCATCAGATGCCATCAGTTGAACCTGTTTAGATATATTTACTGTATCCGTTTTTGGAGCCTGCTGAGGAGCCTTGGCTTGCTGTGTCTGCTGAACCGGTGGTGGCGTGTTTGCTGCTGCGACAGATGAAATTCCTGAGACTGACATATAGATAACCTCCGAGGCCTTCAATTTTAATTCTATAAATCTTATCGGCAACCAACACAAGATATAAAGGATTATTTTAGTCTTGTTATATTATTGTTTGAATATCAATTAAACATGAACTATTACAGGTTATTATGAAGATAATGGTTTAGAGTTACAGTGAAAAAGATATCTGGTTAGCAGAATTAGTGGTGGCAGTATCGGTCACTATCGGAAAATACCAAAGCTGCTCTATTTCAACATTGCCTGTCTGTACTCTTTGTCTTTGGTAAGAATATGGTGACTTAACCAACTCAACAGAAATTCTCGCATTTTCGGTGCCATAGGAGCATCAATGATTTTACACTGTTTTCGGATATATTTAACGGTATCTATAAATTGAGCATGTTCCGCTTCATGCTCGCTCCTTCCTGTAAAATTAAACTGAGTAAATATTTCTTCTTCAGCCCTGAAATGTGATGTGGCATAGGATTCTAACCGTTCGACAATAGATAGCAGTTCAGTGTTTGGCCGAGTATATTCCGTCGCAATAATAAGTTCATTTATGATAACGAACAGTTGCTTATGCTGTTGGTCGATAGTCTCTAAACCCAATTCGTACTCGGGGTTCCACTTCAATAATTGCATGGGGATTTACTCCAAATCTTTAACTTATACTGGGGTAAGACGGGCAGAGAATTCTGGGCGACAAAAGACACATCGAAAGACACGGTATTTATTACGTCAGTTTTAGCACACAGCGCACTCTATAACGAATTAAGCAGCTTCATATAGTCACTTATGTATTGCAGCGATTTTATGGACAATTCGTACAGTATCCAACTCAGCACAAGGGTTAATACTGTCAATGCTATCTTCCAACCACGAGACGTATTCGGGCGAAGCCAGATTAACGGTAACGCCAGAGGTCCCACCGTACCAAGTGCAAGTATGATGACTGAAGTACGGAAATACCATTTAATTTGACTGCCTCCGGGACGCAAGAAAGTAGCACTGTTTAGAAATTCACCGCAGTGTTTACACTTAATAGCTTCGTTTTGAATTTCTTCTGCGCAGAATGGACACTTTTTCACGGGATCACTTCGTTATTCCGACTTGGTTTTTTCTACAGTGGGAGCAGCCGGTTTCACAGCAACAGGGCTCTTCGCTTCACTTTGGCTGGCAGCAGGTGCCGGAGTTGCTGCTGGTGACGCAGTCGTTTCTTTAGGTGTAGCTTCAGTCGTTGCAGCTTCTTTTGGTGCAGTTTCCGATGTCGTTTCGGTTCCTGACGCCGTATCAGCTTCTGATTTGGGAGCTACCTCAGCTTTCGTGTCGTAGCCTTCAGCATACCATCCACCACCTTTGAGACTGAATGCAGCAGCGGATACCATCTTGTGGACAGCTCCTCCACATTTAGGGCATTGGTCAGCGGGAGCATCGGAAAACTTCTGTCGGAGTTCAAACTGATGGTTGCAGGCGTAACAACGATATTCGTAGATTGGCATTCTCTTGTCCTTTTTTATCCGTCTAATTATTGGCGTCCGACAACCAGCACCTCAAAGCTGCCTTTTATCATATCTGGTCTAGGCTTGGGGACTGCTTGCGTTGGCGCTTTTGGCGGAGAAAACTGTGCTGCTGGTAAATAAACATTATGGGATACTGGGTCAACTGCCATGGTGCGTGAACCACGCTGAGTCTGCACCGTATCTACTACCTCAATTCTGCCAGGTGAAGTCTCACGGACAACTGTCAGGGTTCCATCACCATTGGAACTAAACGCTAAACCAGTACCCGAATCAAATCCATTGCCATCAACATTCTCGCCTACAGGCAATGTTGCAATCAGTTTTCCGGATTTGACATCCAGAACCGTCATTACCTTGCTGTGACATCCTGAAAATACCCGTCCATGTTCAGCATCCAATCCCATGCCGGTAGGCTCGTTACATGGCTTGAGGGAAAACTTATTGGTTACCTTGGCAGCAATGCTATCAATTTCAATGACTTCGTTGGTGTCTTCATTGTTGACGTACACTTTACCCTTACCATCTGCTGCAGAATATTCCGGTTTGCCTCCAAGCGGAATGGTTTTGATTACTTTTCCAGAAGCGGCATCGAATACCGTGGCATCGTGACTTTTTCCGTTGAAGGTGAATACTCGTTTTGATGCGGGGTCATACAAAATAGCATCCGGATTACTCCCGGTTTTCACCTCGCCCACAACTTTCAACGACTTCAGGTCGAATATTGTCGACGTATCAGCCTTCCCATTGCTGGTAAATCCTCGTCCAAGCTCGGGTGCAACAGCAATACCGTGGACTCCCTGAGTGTTGGGTATATCTCCAACAACTTTATCGGCATCAATGTCGATGACCATGACATGGGTACTACGGGATACGTACAATCTTCGAGCCGATGCATCTACGGTGAGATAATCCCAGCCACCTTCGCCACCAACTTTCAGTCTCTTGATGATACGAAAACCGGAGTCAGCGGCATAGGCATTAGCGCATAACATTAAGCAGCCCAGAATTATTATACTTTTCAACATAGTCTATCTCCAGTGCTGAATTACGAATACAACTTTACTTGTCCTTTTATTTTACGCTTTGAACAACTTTACTGTGCATCTCGACAGTCAAAACCTCAATCCGTTGACTCAATTCCTTTATCATCTCGGTCAGCTGCGTATTCTGCTGCAGTAACTCCATCAGCTGCTCTGATTGTTTTTCAGCCAATTCCTGACGCTGTTCAGCAGCCAACGCCAAGGCTTCTCGATGTTGTGCGTCGGCATCAGCATGAGCCTTGTCACGGTCTGCCTGTCGGGTCTGAGCTAACAGAATGAGCGGAGCAGCATAAGCTGCCTGTAGGCTGAATGCCAGATTGAGCAGAATAAAAGGGTAAACATCGAACTTGGTAAATCCGACGACGTTCAGAGCAATCCAGATAGCAACAATTACGGTTTGAGCTACAAGGAATACTGGAGTACCGAAAAAACGGGCAAAACCCTCGGCTTTCAATGCAAACCAGTCATTCCCGAATACTGGTCCAAGATGCACATGTGGAAGATGGAAACGGAAATAGTCGACAGGTAAATCAACAGGCAAGGCAAGCTTCGTTTTATTTGATTTTGTGACCATAGTGTCTCCTATTGCACCCGATGTATCTCATGTGTCTTACGTTGGGCAGTCCGAGCATAATGGACGGCGGGTTTGCCAAACACCATGGCGTATCCTATTACGTGGTCTTCGGGAATTCCCAAGCGGGTGCGGAATTCCGGCATCAAGTCAGCTAATGCCCATTTTGCCAAACCATCCCATAGTGTACCCACTCCGAGTGTCTGTGCGAATAACTCGAAAGTTGTAAGAGCAATCAAGCAGTCCTGAACAGGGCATGCAATATTCTGAGGTGCAGATACGACAATGAGGTGAGGAGCACCACGGAAGAGAACATCTACACCATGGTCAACCCAAGCATGATATATGTCGGCAAAGAACTCTCGTCCTTCTGGTAGAGCATTATTGCGAACTACGTTGCCAAGTGAGCTGATTACCTCTTCACGCAACTGAGCCAGTTTTTCACGGTCATCCACTACAGTAAAGCGAATCTGATGGTCATTTCTTCCTGTTGGTGCATGAGAAGTCACTTCCAGTAGTCTTTGCAATACTTCCGATTCCAGATTCTCCGGTTTATATTTTCTGACTGCTCTACGTCCCTTTATGAGCAGTTCCATCTGAGTTGCGTCTGGTAGACTACCTGTCATCGGTAAACTCTCTTTAGGGTCAAGTCCGAATATTGAAATTGACCCGGTAGGACAAATGGAAAAGCAATGCTGGCATTTGTAACATGCCGCTTCTTTCTCCAAGGGAATGCAGGGGCCATCTTCAGACATTGAGATGATTGTCGCAGGACAGTCTGCAACACATTGACCGCACTTTATACAGGTCTGTTGGTTTATTTTGAAATCAAGCATTTAAACTCCTTTTACAGTGTCTGGTTAATTGAATTGGAAATGCTACACTTGAACAATACAAGCTGGGCTATCAAATTTGGGACTATTGACCAAGGTCGGTACTTCATGCAGTGCCATTTTTTCTGCTGGGTATGACTGGTAAAGGTGGGTCAGTTCCTGCGGGTTGGTCATGCTTTTACTTACCCATAAACCGTAGTCCTCGGGTTGCAGTATCACCGGCATCCGGTCATGAAGCGGTTGGATAAGTTGGTTAGAAGTGGTGGTCAGAATCGAAAAGGTCACCAGTTCCTGCCCTTCAGGTGATTTCCAGTGTTCCCAGATACCTGCGAGGCTCATTGGGGTATGGTCTGCCAGATAAATGTAATGGGGAGTTTTCTTGCCTTCTAAATGCGACCACTCATAAAAACCTGAAATAGGAATTATGCAGCGGTTGTATTTGATGGCGTGACGGAAAGATGGTTTCTCCGCAACTGTTTCGCTTCTGGCATTTATGGTGTGGCTGGCAATTGAAGCATCTTTCGACCAGGATGGAATCAATCCCCATTTCATGGCAGTCAGAACATTGTGCTCGCCGGTACTTCGGACTATCGCAACCTGTTGAGTCGGGGCAACGTTATACCGGGGTTCAATGCGGGTTTCGGTCTCAACGAGATCAAATATCTGCTTCAACTCATCGTAAGGTATTACTGTAACGAATCGGCCGCACATTACTTGTTGATAGCTGTTTTAAGTACAGTACTCGGCTTGAAGGTCAAGATACGCCGGGCTTCAATGGTAATAGTTTCCCCGGTTTGAGGATTCCTACCTCTGCGATCAGCTTTCTGCTTCACCTCGAAATTCCCAAAGCCAGCGATCTTAATCTTCTCACCAGATTCCATAGTGCTTTTCATCAATGAAAATATTGACTCCAGGATGGCTGTGGAATCCTTCTTTGAGAAACCTGTCTTGGTGTGGATACGTTCAATGATATCTGATTTGGTCATAAGAATAGTTCACTCTTTTGTTCCTTATTAAATTGCTGGGTACTCAGTCCATGTCCGTCCAAGCAGCAGACGTCCGTTCGCCTTCTTGTTGCGCTTAACCTTGTCGATGCCCCACGTACCCCACTGTTTGAAAAAGAAGGCACTCCCATATTTCTCGCACTGTTCTTTGATTGACAATATCCATTCCTGGCTCATGGGCCGAGCATTCGGTCCAGATTCACCGCCCACAATAACCCAGTGGATACCGGTTAAATCCAATTTACCGAGATCCTGAAGTAACGGCTCAACGGACAAGAACCGAATTGCTGCATTGACATTACGCAGATGATCTATTCTGGGAATG
>JBBQCH010000072.1:0-16075 GCA_038318485.1 Geobacterales bacterium | reverse complement strand
GGAAATTTCCTGCCAGAGATTAGCGTAATTCAAAGTACGAAGGTAATTGTTTAAGGAGTTTCTGCTCGGATACCAAGGTGTTTACTTGAGGTGATTTGAAGTTACCTTTTGTCTCTCGGGCTTGTCAATAAAAAACAACACAGGTTTTAGTTAAAAGTTCAATCTTTCCTGGTTGTGTCAGGTTGCCGGCTCAACAAGTCGTTGATTACGACGCCCGTCATGGTCAGACCAAAGATTGACGGCAGGTACGAAATACTTCCCAGTATTACGCGGCGGTGCTCACAGCGGAAAGCCTGCTCTTCGCGATTGGGACAGATGCAATCTGTGCCGCAGCCGCTGTCAGAAGGGTTAAGCTCGCGGTGCTCTTCAGTGGAATATACAACTTGTACTCCGGTGCTTATGCCGCTTTTACGGAGTATTTTACGCATGCTGCGGGCCATGCGGCAGTTGCGGGTGGCCGAGATATCGTCAACCTGGATCTTGGTCGGATCAAGCTTGTTGGCAGCACCCATACTGGAGATAACCGGTATCTCCTGTTCACGGCAGAATGTTATCAGGGCCGCCTTGGCTGTAAAGTGGTCGATGGCGTCCAGCACAAAGTCCGGGGGTCTGGCGAGCAGTTCCTCGGCATTGTCCTTGGAGAAAAATTCTTTGATCGGGATAATCTCCGCTGCCGGATTGATGTCCCGTAGTCGTGCAGCCATGACCTCAACCTTGGATTGGCCGACGGTGCTGGAAAGTGCGTGAATCTGACGGTTGACATTAGTCAGGCAGATATCGTCAAAATCCACCAATGTGATATGGCCGATACCGGCCCGTCCAAGCGCTTCGGCGGCGTAGCTGCCGACTCCGCCGATACCGCAGATCATGACATGTTTTTCAGCCAGTGCAGCCAGTCCGGTTTTGCCGATCAGAAGTTCGGTGCGTGAGAAGCGGTGCAAAATCATGGGTGAGTTACCATTTTGTCGATTCGATTGTTCTTGTCCATCCCTAAAAGCTCCTCAGCAAGTTGTACGATATCAACCTCTGAAATGTCACAAACCGAAAAATCGGTTCGGTCAGGTTTGCGAATATTTAGCTCTGATACCGTTGTGATGATCCTGTTGATTTCAGTCGGGCAGATGCAGACCGGAGTGGCCCCGAAAAGCGTGATAGATGGTATGCCGCAGGCCCAGGCGATGTGTGTCGGCCCGGAGTCCCCACCTATCACCAGGTCACAGCGCCCGACAGCGGCTTTGAGCTGGTTTAGGTTAAGCCGCGGCAGAACACGGACATTGGCAGCTTTGTCTGCGATCATCGTAGCGGTCTGGAACTCCTGCTGATTGCCGTGACAAACCAGGATGTTTTCACCCAGCATGGAGGCCAGCCGGGCAAACTTTTCAGGCGGGTAATTTTTGTAATCGGAGCTTGTTTCCGGCACGAAAAGGATGTTTCGTTTTTGCTGCTCAAAATAATCGTCTGTGACGGCACTGTCTTCGTCACACCAGAACAGGTATGGTTCTGGCGGAGATAATTTGGTCGCCTGAAAGTCCAGGCCAAGGCTATTGGCGGCCAGAGTTGTGTAACGGCAGACTGCCGGCATATCCAGCGGAACCGGTAAACTGCGATTATAAAACAGGCCTGCCAGCGGCTCTTTCAATGTCTCTCTGGAAAAACCATAACGGGTGCCGCCAATGATTGATGCTACAACCGCAGATTTGATTAGTCCATGAAGATCTATAACCGCATCAAATTTGCCGAATGAGGTTAGATGCCGATACTCAGCCACCACAGCAGCCAGTGATTTCTTCTTTTTCAGTTCCTTCAGGTTAACTCCGACAACCTGCTGGATGCCGGGATGATGATCGAGGATGGCGGTAAAACGTTTGTCTGCAAACCAGGTGATATGACAGTCAGGCAGGTGTCGGCGGACGATCTGAAGCGCTGCCATGGATAGAATAATGTCGCCCAGCGAAGTAAGCCTGATAAAAGCAATTCTCATGCGTTAACCATTTCTGTGTCAGGTGAATGGCCAGCGCGGAGTTGGAGTTCCTCGATGCCGGCCAGAATGGCATCAACGCTGATACTGTCGCGACATTCGATATCTTTGTCGCAACTTGTGCGAAAACAGCGTGTACATGAAAGGGGTGACTGCACGATAATATGTTTCAAACCACGCGGGCCACTCACGCTGCCGTCGCTGGCGCGATAATATGAAACTGTCGGAGTGCCGACAGCTGCGGCAAGATGAATCAGTCCGGTGTCTCCACCAATAACCACATCGACTTTCTTGATGATGGCGGCAATCCCTTTCAGGGAATATTTCTGAAGAACAAGGGCATGTTCGCCGATACCTTCCGCGACTCTATCTGCAGAAGTTTTCTCCAAAGCATTTCCCCAGGAAAGTAAAATTGAGGAGTCAGGAAATTTACCAAGAATATTTTTCCCCAATTCGATCCAATTGTCTTCCGACCAGAATTTAGTCTGCCAGGTGGTGCCCCCGTGAAAAAGAAATACCCGTCCTGAATTACAATCCTGAATCAGTTTTTCGGCAACTGCATCATCGTTCGGGCCGGTGTATATAACAGATTCAAGGTCCATACCACAATAATCCTTGTCGAAGGCCGCGCTTATGACTCTGAGATAACGGGTGCCGGCATTGTCATCCTGCGTTCTCGGGGATATTTTGAAATTAGTGAACAGGGCATTAACGGATTCCTGTAAAAAATCCCTGCTGAAACCAAACCGTTTTTTCGATCCCGTAATCCAGGCAATGATGCCGCTTTTCAGGTTACCCTGGATGTCGAAAACCAGGTCGTAATTGCTGCTGCGGAGTTTTCGCCACAGGTCTGATACTTCGCGCAACGTATGGTCTGCAAAGGGCCGTTTTCTCCAGTTTCTGGTGCGAACAATATGAAGATTGGCCAAGAGTGGACTGCCCTCCAAAACATCCCTGAAGGCTTCTTCCACTACCCAATCCACCTGGATGCCTGGCTTGGCTTGGTGCAGGTAGTCTAGCACCGGCAGGGCGTGGATTATGTCACCAAGGGAAGAGGTTTTTATGATCAGAACGCGCATGTGGAGAACCTTAAAGATACAGATACGGGCATGTTCCTCATGGGAGCTTAAATTATATCGGTATTACAGTGTCTGAGCACTCTGCTTACCCTGATCAACAAGTGCGTTTCCAATACGCACTGCTTTCATCGATTGTTACAATATCACCCTGTATGCCATGAGATAACCTGAAATCGTCGATCGCTTTCCGGCAACCGATGAGCGAGTAATCATCCACAATTACATATCCACCGACCGACAGCTTAGCATAAAGACTGTTCAAGGCGTCCATTGTCTATTCATACATATCGCCGTCAAGTCGCAGACAGAATAGCCAGTTGCCCTATTGGTGCAGCCGGAAGGGTGTCCTTGAACCATCCCTTCAGAAATAGCACCTGATTATAAAGCAGATCATAGCGGCCGAAGTTAGTCTTGACCTGTTCGACGGAAACCTGTAGTTCCTTTTTTTTGTAGTGGCGGTCGCCAGCATCGCTGGGGTATTTTTCCGGGTCCGGTGCCGGAAGCCCTTCGAACGAATCAGCCACCCATACGGTTCTGTCGGTTATACCGTATGATTTCAGAATGGCTCTCATGAAAATGACCGCTCCTCCTCGCCAAACACCGGTTTCTATAACGTCCCCCGGTACATTGGAGGCGATCACATTATCCAAACAAAATTGGATATTGTTAAGTCGTTTCAATCCGATCATGGTGTGAGCCGTTGGCGGCCAGTCCTGTCCAACCGGTCTTTTGTGGATGTCATAACGTCGCGGTTGCATCAGGCGCATTCCGAAAGCCCCCGACACCCTGGTAAGGAGACGTTTTGTTACTCCACGGTATGGGATTGGAACCAGTTCCATGTCTTCATAGATCAGGTTGGTAAGACATTTTTTCATCAAGTCCAAATACAATTCTCTAATCATGCTGGTATCGTTCATAATCTGCTCCTTTAATTATCTCTCTGGATTCTCTTGTTTTGTCAGGTAAAATACTGTCTGATCACCACGTCCCTGCTTGTTGAGCTGGCGTGCCCGAGACTTGAATCTGCTCATCTCTTTATTTGAAAAGTGCTGTTTCAGGTTGGCAACTCCTGATGACAAAGAAATGTTGCGCCGATAGAGCTCGCTTCCCCAAAACTGATCGCTGGTGGAATCATGGTACATACATTCCTCATCCAGTCGAAGGCCGGTCCGACGTGCAAGCAGCATCATGGCTTGTAGCGAATATATATACAGATGCCGGGGGGCATCCAGCTGTAGCCAGTTTATCCCGTATTTTTCAAAAGCTTCGCAGGGAACCACCGGAACCCTGATGATGCAGGTACCATTCCGGGACAACAGCCGTTGCACATGTTTTAAAGCATCCAAAGGGTCGGGGAGGTGTTCGAATACATGGTTAAACTTGATAATGTCCCATGTTCCTTCCAGTGTACACAATTCACGCTTGTGAATAATCAAGCCCTGACCATAATCGATGGATTTTGGCAAATAGGGGTCTATCCCGGTCAGGTTCGTGAACCCGTGCTCTCGCATTTTGACAAGCTCCCGCCCGCTTCCGCACCCCACATCTAGAATACTGCTTTGCTTGCTGAGTGCAACGTTACGGAAACAACGGAATTGACCGTACACTTCCGGTTTGAACAATGAGAGCAGTCTTCCAAGCAGTCCCTTCTTGAAAAAAATGTATTCGAACTTTTTACGGCTGAACAAGTTGGGACGCCTCAAGGATTTGTCGGACGGCGTATAACTATAGTAGTCCTGGGGATAATATTGCGACAAATCAGCAGGAATATCAACAATCTGCAAGCACCCGCATGCCCCACAGAAAAAGTATTCAAATGGTTCACGCGTGCCATACATCATCTCATAAAGCGTGATGGGACGGTTGTTCTCTGAGTTGTCGCATATCCTGCAGTTCATTGACTATTCCTTGTGCTTGTAAATGGTAGTAAGGTTTTTAGCTTACGTATTCTGCTCATCCTGATGAAGAACCTCAGCTTCTTGATCAGGCTTCGCGGTTTACTTTGATATACCAGTTGTAACCTGTTTTCCAACTTGTATTGCAATTGTTCATCTGATTTACGATTATTTTGGCCAAGATACGACTCAATCAGCTCTAACTGTCGATCACGAGGATGACGGGGGCGATAGGTAATGCCAAATTTTGTTTCCAAATGATGTCGATTTTTCTTGAGCAGCTGTTTAGTTGCAGCGGGATTTTTGTTGAACGAAGCACTACCACGATGGTAGACAAAAACGTCCTCCCGGCAGATGAGTCTGTATCCCGCCTTCAGTACTCGCAGACAGTAATCGTCGTCCTCATAGAAACCCAGATCATAAGCCTCATCCAGAATTCCCACACAATCTATGACGTCCCTGCGTAAGGCCACACAGAAGAAACCGAGTCGTTCTGTCTCAAAGCAATCATCGTAACTCATTTCCGTCCATGTCCGTCCCTCTCTCAGAGTTTCCTCCGGCGTAGAGCCTGAAACCAGGATTTTCTGTTCATTGCCGACGGCATTGGAAACCGGACCGACCAGTCCAACTGAACGGTCTTCCAGAAGGGTAGCGCGTAGCCTGGACAGCCAGCCTTCCGAAACCTGGGTGTCGCTGTTCAAGAGTACAATAATCTTACCGGAGGCAATGCGAATGCCGTCGTTATTGCCCCCGGCAAAGCCACGGTTGGTATTGTTGAGGACATGCTTCAGCCTGGGTTCACGGTTTGCCAGACCGGTCAGATATGCAGGTGTGCCGTCGGATGAGTTGTTGTCAACTACGATGATTTCGAAATTCTCATCCCCGCCGTGATGTAAAATACTCTCAAGGCAGGGTATGGTATTCTCCTGCAAGCCGTTATAGGTAACGATGATGATGCTGCTTTCAGCCATGCTTTCCACCATTTTCGTGCGGCCTGACCGTTGCTGTTATGGTAAGGAGTTTTTGAACTGCAGATGCCACTGTATGGGGTGAGGGCTCCGGCTGGTAATCTGTTGCTTCCATTTTCCAGCGTTCGTAGTTGTCAATGATTCCCTGTTTTACCTCTGTCACCGAATCAGCAGCCACGGCCTTATGACCGAGTGTCATCAGCATTCGAAAGAGTTCCTGGTTATGGTGTACCAGTCCCAGTACCGGACGACCGACGTGCAGATATTCGTAGGTTTTGGATGGTATTGTTTCAGCAGAGAACTTCTCAGTGTTCTGGATCAGCAACAGTATATCGCACTGTTTCATGGCCACCAGAGATTCCTGGCGTGGGATTCGGCCATGATCTCGAATAACTTCCGGTGCCGGAAATTCATCGATCAAGCGCCGGGAGAGAGGGTCGCAGCTTCCATACAGGTCGAGTCGCAGAACCTGTTTCAGCTCCGGTCGCTCGGTAAGCAATTGTGCCAATGCCTCCATAAAAACCTTGAGATTGCGCGATCCGCCCAGTGATCCGAAATGGGCGATGTGACATAAATTCCCCTTTTGGTAGGTTGCCTGCGGAATAGCGGCGGGGTTTGCGCCAGGATATACCGTCCAGTCGCGTCGGTCAATGCCGGTTCTACTTCCGGCATTCCTGCACGCCTGGTCAGTCAGGAAGATAACGGCATCGGCACGGGTACAGATCAGGCGCTCAAGCCAAATGAAGATTTTAAGCGCCCGCTTGCTACGCAGCCAGTCGTCATGCACCAGAGGGTCCTGGAATTCGGCGACCCAGGGAATCTTGAGGCGACTGGCGATCATGGCGGCGGCCAGATGGGCGCTGGCGGGGCCCCCGGTGGAATAGATCAGGTGCGGTTTATGGCGGCGGCACATGCGCTCTCCCTTCAGGATTGCAAAAGGAAACCAAGACCACTGGCTGTCCAGATCGATGACCAGCTTCTCAACCAGATACAGCGGTAGAATCAGCAGATTTAAGAGTCCGGCCCAGATTCCGGAAATACCGCCCCGCTTTTTAAGGTGCCGTAACTCAAAACGAAGCCCGGAAGGTGACGATGAAAAGACCTGTTCATGCACCAGTCCGGGCCAGCGCCCGCCGCAGACACTGGTCAGCATGAGCGGTTCAATCCCGCGCGCGCGTAGATATTCGATTCGGTCATCGATATGCTGGGCACAGGCCATGCCGTCTATGCGCGAGAAATAGGAAAGCACCAGCCAGCGTATATGCAGTGTGGTATCATTCATTGTTCTCACCGTGCTCCTCCATTAGTTCAGCAACCGCTTCAATCACCTCTGCAACCTCGATCTCAAGCATGCAGGGCGGTTCCACTCCGTTGCCATTGCAACCGGCCTGGCCACAGGGTACGCAGGGCATGTCCTTCTGGATGACGATGATGTGGCCGCTACGCTGTTTACCCCTGGGCAGAGGACATTGCTGCCCAATCGGACCATGATTGTTCCAGGGTGACCACCAGTCTGTGATTGTCGGGCCGTAGAGAGCCACCATCGGGATTCCAGTCGTGGCCGCCAGGTGGCTGATTGCCGTGTCGAGGCCGACATATAGTTTGCTGCCTGATAGCAGGCATGTCATCTGATTGAGATTCAAGTCGCCGGGAATAAGCACCGGGGCGGTTCGGCAAAGGGCTGCCGCTTCTGCCAATGCAATACGCTCGTCAGTCGCCGGTGACGATGACCAAACCGGTTGCAGGTTATAGCGCGCTACAATGGCATCGCTCACCTCTGCAAAGCTGGCCGGTTTCCAATACTTGTAGCGCCAGCGGGCAAAAGGATGGATGACGAAATAGCCCCCCTTCACCCTTCTGTCCGCAAGGAGCGATTTGACAGTACTCTCGTCTTCCTTGTCCCAGAAGACTTTTGCTTCCAGACGGGTAACGGGCAAGCCTAGTTTTTCAACTACCACTTGACAGAGGCGGGCGTAGTGGATGGGAAAAGGGTATGGAATCGGGTGGCTGAACAGCATGCGTTTCCAAAAGTCTTTCCAGAACTGGTTGCCGTAGTAGATTCCAACTCGCCAGCGACGACTGGCAACCAGAACGGCAATATTCCCCCGGTCGGAGGCATTCATGTTGATTGCCAGATCGTAGCGCCGGAAAATACGCCCAAGATAGCTGGATCCAGGGCGTCCTGAATTAGTCAAATTTCCTTCGGAATAGATAACTTCTCGGACACGGGGGTCCTTTTCCAGAAATTCCCCTGTCCCGCGATTGACCAGCAGGTCAATTGCTGAATGAGGATAGGCCTCCTTCAGCAGGCCGATCAGCGGCGTAGTCAGGATCACGTCTCCGATAAGCCGGATATTTACCAGCAGAATGCTGGCTGGTGCAATCTTCATGGGGTGAGATCGGTTTCCTGCTTGTCAAGTTCGCGCAACTTGGCGTATTTGGCAAAGGTCAGCATAGCGGTTGTGACGGATATCACTAGTCCTTCGGCTCCGTCGAGGATACCTGCCTTAATCAGGTAGGTCTTGAAAAAAGCGAACAGCGGTCTGACTGTCAGGTCGGACAGGCGACAGTGACGGCCCTGTTCGGACATCTGGCGCGCCGAGAGGTCGCTGTAGTGGTTCAGTTTGGTCAAAAGCGGTGACAATCCGGAGAATGAGAAGTGCAGCAGGTGCCCGCTGCAAGCGGCGATGGCACCGCCAGTGATCACCCGCTCATGGACGATGCTGTCCGAATAATGCGCCATGGTGCGGTCGAACAGTCGTATCGTCCGGTCTGGATACCATCCGCAGTGTTTGATTTCCTTCTTGCCCAGAAACGTTCTGCGGGGCACTGAATAGGCGCAATCGGGCGACTCCTGGGAGAGGATATCCGCGATTTCGTCTACAAGTTCCGGGGTTGCCCGTTCGTCACAGTCGATATTCAGTATCCAGTTATGGGAAGCCAGATCTACTGCGGACTGTTTCTGGGGTCCAAAACCGCGCCATGGGATTGTGTGAACGTTATCTGTATAGCGGTGGGCGATTTCGCAGGTAGCATCCGTACTTCCGGAGTCGACTACGATGATCTCATCGGCCCAGGCGATGCTGACCAGGCAGGCTTCGATCCGTTCGGCCTCGTTTTTGGCAATTAATACAACCGACAATGGGCGGCGGCCATGCATGTTCTCAGTCATTCCGTTAGCTCTTTAAACAGATATTCTGCGCTGTTTCTTTTCTGTAATTCCGAGCCGGCCCTGATGGCGTTGATCCGGTAGGATTCATATCGTTCGCGGATACGATTCACTGCGTCAAGAACGGATTCAGGTTCTGGCGATGCGATTACCACTCCGGCCTTGAATTCCGTTATAATTAGGGCCATCCAGGTTCCCGCCAACGTCACCACCGGACTGCCTCCGTTAAGGGCGTCCAGGGTTACCCCGCTGATGCGGTCAGAAAAGTCCTGCTGAGAATAGAGCTGGAGGCAAATCGCCCCTGAGAACAGATCCCTGTAATTGCTGTGCTGGAGCGTATCGGAAAGTTTTCTCAGATGAGGATAGCCACAGCTGTCAAGTCTGGCGATGTCTTTGCGAGTCTTTTCGTCATATTTTGAATAGTGTTCTGCGGATGCCTGCAAGGTGACCGGTATTTCTTCTCCAGTTCGTTCCAGCAGTGCGACAAAATTTACCACATCTGAAAAGCCCTTGTCCTGTCGAGCTGCCCCGGCGAAAAGGATGTGCCTGAAGCTTTGCGGTTCAAAAGTTCCTGCACCTGGTTCGCGCGGTGTAATCGGGTACGGAACCAGTCGAGTATTGGAAAAGCCGGCATGGCGAAATTCTTCAAAAACGGATACCGTTGGAGTGAAAATGATGAGTTCCGGTTGTCTGTCGGCTATTTTTTTGAGCTGTGAACGTTTTTCCGGAGATGATTTGAACCAGTGAATATAGAGGAAAACCCTGTTGGGGGCGACCGTACCTCGGGAAACCAGGTCGATCAGGAGCAAGTCAGTTCTTCCTGCGGTGGAAATGAAAATCCGCTCCCCTTTCAACAGTAGTTTTCTGTAAAGCCATATGGCCTGTAGTCGTCTGATTTTGCGCAGAAAGAAGCGTTTAATGAGTATTTGACGGCCAGGCAGCGAAAATTTTGCTGCATTTCCACACCAAATGACCAGTGGCATGTCTCCGGCAGCCAAACTGAGGCTGCTTATGAAGCTGAAACAATGGCCTGCTTCATCGTTCAATGTAGGCTCAATTATGTTGAGAGGTGAAACCATGGGATGGCCCTTGTTATTGTTTCCAAAACTTGAATGTTTGAAATGCTGTTTAGTTCCACAAAGTAAGAGGCGACAGGTGTTGCCACAAACTTGTCGAATGAAATATCAGTCTGCCGACAGGAAGTTTTTGTTACGGTGATAAATATATTGTCAAAATTACCGATTCCCTGCAAAGTATGCCTATGTTGTTCGCTTTAATTTTTTGGCGAGAATCTTATTTCGACTCAGTTTATGAAAATCAATACTGACCATAGTACTGCCGGAACCACTCAACAAATCTGTCAATCCCATCTTCAATGCTGGTTTCAGGTTTGAAGCCAACCTCCATCATCAGGTCATCGACATCGGCATAGGTGGCCGGTACATCCCCGGCTTGGAGCGGAAGCAGGTTTTTCTGTGCTGTTTTGCCCAGGCAGCGCTCCAGGGTCTCGATGAAGTGCATCAGGTCAACCGGGTTGTTGTTGCCGATGTTGAAGATGCGGTAAGGCGCATAGCTGGTACCCGGGTCAGGTGTTTTTCCGCTCCAGGCCGGATCGGCTTTTGGAATGTGGTCACAGACACGTACCATACCTTCAGCAATGTCGTCCACGTAGGTAAAATCACGCTGCATCTTGCCGTAGTTGAATACGTCAATCGGGCGATCTTCCAGAATTGCTCTTGTGAACAGGAACATGGCCATGTCCGGGCGGCCCCAAGGCCCGTAAACGGTGAAGAAACGCAGGCCGGTGGTGGGGATCCCGTAAAGACTGGAATAGGTATGGGCCATCAACTCGTTGGCCTTTTTTGTGGCGGCGTACAGCGACATCGGATGATCCACGTTGTGGTGAACCGAGAACGGCATGGTTGTATTGGCGCCGTATACCGAGCTGGATGATGCGTAGACCAGATGCTTGATGCCATGATGTCGGCACCCCTCCAGAATGTTTATGAAACCACAGATGTTGCTGTCAATATATGCGTAGGGATTGGTCAGGGAATAGCGTACCCCGGCCTGGGCCGCCAGGTTTACTACGGTATCGAACTGTCCGGATTCAAAAAGCCGGTGCAATGGTTCCCGTTCTTCGAGTCCCAGTTTTACAAAGCTGAAACCGGGCAGCTGTTCCAGTTGGGCCAGTCGATCCTGCTTGAGACGCACATCGTAGTAGTCGTTCAGGTTATCCAGACCGATAACCTGCGCTCCCTCGGCGACCAGCCTCCTGCTGAGGTGAAACCCTATAAAACCGGCTGCGCCGGTAACCAGAATCCGTTTCATGGTTTCGATCTTCCTGAATTGTATGATGGGCTGCTGCCGGTCAATGAAGCCATAAGCCTGATGCTCGCTTCCACCACATCATCGGCAGTGACCGCCATCATGCATTCGTGATTTGTCGGGCACTCCCGCAGTTTGCAGGGGGCGCAGGGAACATCCTTGCGGATGATAACCGCTTTTTCAGTGTATGGCGAGGTGGTGGTATGGTCGGTTGACCCGAAAATAGCCGTCAGCGGCACGCCGAAAGCTGCCGCAATGTGCATCGGACCCGAGTCGTTTGTGACAAAGAAATTGCAGCGTTTGATCATTGCCAGCAACTCCCGTACATTGGTTTTGCCCGCCAGGTTGAGACCAGCGCCGTTCAGCCGCTGCTCGATGTCGGCAGCAATCTCTGTTTCCCCGGGGCCGCCAAAAATGACGATCCTGGCGGACCATTCTTCCGCAAGTCGTCGGGCTACTTCGGCAAAACGCTCAGGATACCAGCGCTTGGCCGAGCCAAAAGCTGCACCGGGGTTTATGCCGACCAGCATTTCATCTGATGCTATGCCGCTGGATGCGAGCCTGGCTGCGGCGAAGGAGTCTTCCTCCGGTGTGGTGAAAATACCCGGATTTACCGTCTGTCCTGAAATGCCGAAGTGGCGAACCAGTCCCAGGTAATAGCCCACTTCGTGGGTAACGGCCGCCTCTTTGGGTGGTTGATAGCGGCCGGTCAGCATGAAACTGCGACCATCACTGCTTTTTCCGAGTCTGACAGGAATGCCGGCCAGCCACGGAACCAGTGCCGAGTCAAACGAGTTGGGCAGAATAATGGCCATATCAAAGGACTTTTTTTTCAGTTCCCGTGAAAGCCTGAATCTGCCCGCTAACCCTTTATGTCTGCCTTTACGGTCAAAGGTGATCACTTTGTCAATGCAGTCGTGGTGAGAAAAAATCTCGCCGACCATCGGATTGGCCAGCACGGTTATCTCCGCCTGCGGGAAATGCTGCCGGATAAGAGCGATGGCCGGCGTGGTCATGACCGCATCTCCGGCCCAGTTGACCGCTCTAATCAGGATTCGATTAATCCTGGTGTAATCATGACCGGTCATTGGTCACCTGTTACTGATTGGGATTGCTTCATCCCTGAGCAGGACTGGAATTCCGTCTCTGACCGGATACTGAAGGCCGCATTGCAGGCAGAGTAATGAGCTGTTGTCTTCGGCAAGTGTAAGCTTCTCTTTGCAGACAGGGCAGGCTAATATGTCTATTAATTCTGAAAGCACGGCTTCGGATCCAATCGTCATTAAATTAGACATACTGCCACAATCATTGTTTTTTTTGAAGTAAAATACTAAGCTGGTCCAGCATAGGCGCAGGGTCGCTGATCACAAGTTCCAGACGTGCCAGAAGAATGTTGAGTCCGGCAACGTTGAAAAGCCCCCTTAACTTTACTCCATCCTTTTCCGTGGTAATTGCCACTTCTGCCCCGTATTGACGCATTGCATCTCTGAGTTCTGAAACCGTTACCCCGGTATAGCTCGTGTGGTCCGGGAATCGAATGGTATGCACAAGGTTCAGGCCGAGTGACTCGAGTTCGTTGAAAAACAGCGTTGGTTCGGCGATGCCGGTAAAAGCCAGCACTTTTCCGGTGTCATTGCCGGGCAGAGATATCGGATTGCCGCCGGAGAGCGGCAGCAGGTCTACGATGTGGTGGTGTGCGTTACAGCACGGAGTGTTTTCTGGAAAAGGAGCATCAGTTACGTCATTCGGGCAACGGGTATGGATAATCAGATCGGCCCGCTTTCCGGCGCGTATCGGTTCTCGCAGCATTCCAGATGGTAATGTCCAGCCGTTGCCGTATGGATGGGAGTGGTCCAGCAGCAGGATGTTCAGGTCGCGCTGCAACCGAAGATGCTGAAAGCCGTCGTCCAGCAGAAAAACGTCCGGGTCAAGCTGCTGCATGGCCAGCATCCCGGCGGCATGCCGGTCTGTACCGATCACAACCATCAATCCAGGAATCGTTGATGCCAGTAAAAAGGGCTCATCACCACACTCGCCGGGGTTCACCATGATTGTGGCGCCATCGCTGACGACAATGGTCTGACCTTCCAGGGAGCCACCATATCCTCGGGAAAGAACAGCCACTTTATACCTCTGCTGCAGCAGCCAACGGGCTATATAGGCGGTAACCGGAGTTTTTCCAGTGCCTCCAACGGTTATGTTCCCGATCGAGATGACGGGGCGGGGCAGACATCGAGACCGCAGAAGGCCGACTTTATAAAAAAAAGCACGCAGGCTCTGGATCAAAGAATAGCCGATCGAAAGCGGAGCCAGAAGCAGAATCAAGAAGCGGTCGCGTGGTTCGTTGCGATTACCGTTAGCCAACTCCCGCCAGTATGTGGAAAAGGAGCTATTCATAAATATTGGGCGATTATGTCCATGTGTCGTTTGGTGGCGCCGCCATTATCCTCCATCATCCTCAGGCCGTTCTGACCATACAACCGCCTTTGATCGCTGCTTTTGACCATGTCCAGGAATGCTCTGGTCAATTCCTGAGCAGTTTCGATCTGGATGCCGGCTTTATACTGAAGCACCAATGCTGCAATCTCCCTGAAGTTACTCATGTGAGGGCCGAACAGGCAGGCTACCCCTAATGAAGCCGGCTCCAGCAGGTTATGCCCGCCGGTTGGCACCAGGCTGCCCCCGACAAAAGCGATGTCCGAAAGCGCATACAGATTCATCATTTCACCGACCGTGTCCACCAGCAGGACGGTGCCTTTGGGGAGCACCAGGCTTTCAGTAAGAGCTGTTCGTCTGACGTAAGGGATTGCACAGCGCTCCAGCAGAACGGCTACCTCTGTGCTTCGTTCCGGGTGACGAGGGACAAGCACCAGAAAAAGGTCGCTGCAGCTGTTCAGTAACTCCTTGTAACTGTTGATGACGAACTGCTCTTCACCGGCATGGGTGCTGGCGGCGGTGATGACGGTCAAATCATCAGGGATTGCATAACGGCTGCGTACTGATTTTCGCTCATCATCACTTATCTGGCGGGACGGTACGTCATATTTGAGGTTCCCGGCGGTAATAACCCGTTCTTCAGGCGCTCCGATGGCAATTATGCGCTGGCTGTCTACGCTGGTTTGCATGCAGAGTTGTGAAAACAGTTCCAGAGCATTGCGGAAGAACCAGCGGAAGCGCAGGTAACCGCTGAACGATCGATCGGATATCCGTCCGTTGGCCAGTATTACCGGTATTCCCCGCCGGCGCGCCTCAAGGGTAAAGTTGGGCCAGATTTCGGTCTCCATGATGACTACCACTGCCGGACGAACTGTGTTCAGGGTGCGGCGTACGGCCGGAAGGAAATCAAAAGGGAAGTAGATGCAGAGGTCTATCTCGGGGAAACTGGTGGCGACTCCCCGGCCGGTTTCAGTCGTATTGGAAACAAGGATGGCGTGGTCGGGATAGCGTTTACGTAAAGCTTTAAGCAGGGGGCGGGCGGCTATCGATTCGCCCACCGAAACGGCATGCAGCCAGATTACCGGGCGGTTGCCAATGTTTGCCAGATCTGTTGCGGAAATAAAACCGAAACGTTCGAGAAAAGCAGGTGGCCGACCGCGACTGACAGAGCGGTAGAGATGATAAAGTATGACCGGTGCTAACAGGAAAACCGAGAATATGTTGTAGATCAGGTAGAACATGTTTCAGCTTCCGGGTGCTGAAGATTCGCCAGGCTCACGATCCAGTTTCAGCATTGCCGCAAGTGCTATGGCGCACAGGTGAACCATGCCCCAGGCCCACAAGTCGTCACTCAAAAAATGCCCCCCCTGGGCGGTGCGGGCGATGCTCATGAAAACGCCAAAGATCAGTCCCCCGGACAACCAGATTCGTGCCAGTAGTTTCCGCCTATTACGGTAGATAAAAAACGGAGCGGTCATGTAGAAGGCTGCAGATGCATGGCCGGAGGGGAAAGACCTGCCGTTGCCATCCTCGCCCCTTTGCCAGGGCTGTAGAAAAACCATGTTTCCTTCAAACTGCACAATATCTCTCGGACGCGGACGACCCCAGTGATCTTTGAATAGAGCGTTAACCAGCAACCCCGGTCCCAGGGCAAGCAGCAGAACCAGAAAAATACCGGAACGTCGCCAATGTGAGGGGGTGTGGCGAACGAATGAAGCAATGCATAGTCCTAAGCCGGACACAGCGAGAATCAGCGCTGGATACCGGTCAATCCGGTAGAGCATCTTCCAGGGCCATAATTCTCCGACCGGCCACTGTCCTCCTATAAAGAACTTTGCAGAAACGGCCAGATCGGCACTGCTCATGGCTATCAAGGCTGTGGCGGCAGCAAGAAAAGTCACAGTTATGATAGTTTCTTTCCAAGGTGACGGTCTCATTGCACCGGTTCCCCGGCCCGCTTCCAGCGGCGATGGACCCAGTACCAGTCTGCCGGATGAGCACAGACAAAATCCTCGAGGTAACTTGAGAGAGCCTGGACATCCTGCTGGACGCCCTTGTCGGAAATGTCGCTGCCTAACTCGTACTCCGGGTGGAATGAGATGATGTGTCGGTCCGATTCACGATGGATGAAGACCGGCACAAGAGGGACTTTGGATTTGCGGGCAATAATGACCGGCGCCTTGTTAGCCCAGGCTTTTCGACCGAGAAAGTCGATCAGCACA
>JBBQCH010000071.1:0-16076 GCA_038318485.1 Geobacterales bacterium | reverse complement strand
GTGGCGTCGGCAAAACAACTCTTGCTACCAATCTGGCAATCTATCTAAAAGCTATGCGAGAAGATATGCCGGTGACAATCCTGTCTTTTGATAATCATTTCACTATCGACAAGATGTTCGAGATTAAAAAGGGGCCGGATGATGCAGATGTGCATGCATTGCTGATGGGCGCATCAGCCACTGATGTTGTCCAAACCGGACAGTATGGCGTCGGATATATTCCCTCATCGACCGAACTGGACGATATTCATGAACGTTTCAAGGGGCCAATGACTCTGACACGTATGCTGGCTGAATCGGGACTGTCCGGAATAGTTATAATCGACACCCGTCCCGACCTGAATATCCTTACCCAGAATGCATTATATGCCGCAGACAGAGTCTTGATACCAGTTAAGGACATGCCAAGTCTGGAAAATTGCAAGAACATCTTTGCCCTGTTCGATCAGCGCGGAATTGACAAAAAATCCCTGGCTCTTATTCCCTGCTTGATAGACTCGCGCATAAAGTTTGAAGGTATCTTCAAGGATCAGAAGACCCTGTTGCGCGCTTTTGCAGTTAATAGAGGATATCGCTGCCTGGACTCATTCATTTCAAAAAGTCCCAAAGTAGATAGCCTTAATACCAACCCGGACGGCAGAATATATCCGATACTAACCCACGGCCGTGGCACAGAGGTACATGGACAATTCATGGAGATCTCCCGCGATATTTTAAGAAGTGTCGATTCGACGGAGGATACCAGGGCTTCTCTGTATCACAGGTGGCTGTTGGAGAAAGAGTCCCGCAAAAAAGAGTCATATCTGGCACGTTTGGAAGGCCTGGCTGAACGCTGCCTGATATGTGGCTCACTTTTGGCGGAAATGCCGGAAGGCCGCAGCTTCTACTTTGAAACATCCGACAGGGCGGCACGCGGCTTTCTGCATGGAGACTGCATGAGCGACATGCTCTGTTCGACACTCTACGGTCTAACCAGCAAATCCGATGCATACACTGCAGCCAAAATGGCCGTTGCTGACAGGGCTGGAAGAGCAGTTTCACTGCTGGCGCCAACCCAGGAAGGTTCTGAAAACCTGCTTGATTACCGCCAGTTCAGCATGGGCGGAGAACAACTGCTCCAGAAAAATATCGAAATGCCAGGTTTTGATTCTGGTGAATTTGATGGATTAAATGACAAGCTGTATCTGTTACTTAATGAAGCCCTATCCGGGTTCGAGGGGAAGTTGCGAGAAGGCGGATGGCTTTCGGTTTATCCGGTAGACCCAGCCAATCCCGAAGCCGTTCTGCACGAAGATTACTACAAAATAATCCAGAAGGTTCAGCAGCAGATTAGCCAGACGCTGTCTGCTGCAAGAACATGACTTTTTATAATGTTATTCGCATTCGACTCGTTCTATACCGTTTTGTCACTTAATAGTTTCACTTAACCAACGATGAAACCGGCACCAGGGCCACTCCCTGGTGCGCCAAAGATGGCAATGCCGAAGCCAACGCGGCAATTGTTGCCGGATACGGGTGACAGATAGCGATGGCTGAACCATTCTTTTTCGCGGATCTGACCGCTTGCTTAAGTTGCCCAAGAATATAACCACGCTCCTGTTCATTATCCAGAAAAACATTCCTGCTGCCAGACTTCATCCCAAGTTCACGCGCAACACGTAACCCCGTTGATTGCGGTGTTGTCATGCTGTCTACAAAGAACAGCCCCTTCCCCTGAAGAGCTTCCAATACACTCCGCATTTTATCGGCATGTTCTGTAAATTCAGATCCGGTGTGATTGTTTGCACCGACCGCTCCAGGAAAATCGCTCATATACCCGGACACCCGCTCCCGCAACTCTTCATCCTCCATAGACACCAGCAGACCGTTACTTTCCAGCCGTCTGCCAGGCCATCCCTGGGACTGCATCGGCATATGAATCATTGTATCAATGCCACCGGATGCGGCAAATAAGGCAACTTCACGAGACTTCTGCAAACCGGGAATGATCGAGAAAGTTAAAGGAACACCGATTGCCGCCAGAGAGCGGGCTTCAGACAAATTGCTGCCCATATCATCTATGACAATGGCCAAGCGTCCAGAACCAGGACTGACTGACTTCCGGATTAAATTCTCTTCTTTGTGAACCCGAATTTCCGGGTACTCGTTATATTCTGGTGGCTGAAGCAGTTTGGTGACAGGAGGTGATATAGCAGTGTGATTTTTGAATTTGACAACCGGTGCAGGAGTTTGGATTGGCTGCTGAGGTTTTTTTACAGGAGTTGGCGAAGATTTTTTTGATTGCGAAATAAACAAATAACCACCCACAGCAACAACAATAAGAATCAATACTGTCATTGCGGCAATGCGAGAGCCCGAGCTCTTGCGGGTGGATCTGTTTCTGTTGGATTTTGTCACAGTCAGCGAGGAGCAGAAACTTTAGTAGCAGGTGTTTTTTTATTAGTCTGTTGTTTCAGCAGCCAATGAGCAACCAGGATATAGTCATCCAGATAATCCTGTTTGCCGTCAACATTCAGATCGTAAGGAAGCGGTTTATTCTTGGCATCCGGTTTAAATAACATTTTTTCCAAAACTTTATCGGAAAGTTCAATAATGTTTAACGAAATTGGCGGAACTACAAGCAAAGGGATTTCCACGATCTTTTTTTGAATTTTCATTGATATACGTATATCATGCTTACCCTTTTGCGGGATCACATCCAGCTCAAGCAATTTGTCGGATACGCTCTTAAGTCCTTTTAGGTTGGCCCCTTTCATTGAAAAAGCGGGAACTCCTGAACCAGGCGCAAGAGTGATTTTCACGGTTACCTTTTGTCTGCCATCGGAAACAGCAATCTTAGGATGTTGTGCGAATCCGGTAACCTTTGAATCGACTTTATAAAACAACTCTGCAAAGTTTTTCAATGTTCTGGGACCACTGTAAGTACGGAACCGTTCCGCAACAGACTGGAGAGGCTTGAAATTTACAAGTTTTGCAGCCGGTTTAGCATCAGGCACAACCATTTTAGTATTGTCATCACCGGCTGAAGAAACAGCATCCTTGACAGCCTCTGAGCCCCGGTTCTGGTTTTGCTGATACGATTGCACCTGCGAATCTGAAGTTATTTCATCACGCTTAAACTTGCTTGCCTGTTCTGAGTTTAAAGTTGCGGTTTGATAGTTTACTGTAGTAGTTGCAACAGTTTTAGACATTGACGGACTACCTGGCAAATTACCCATTACGCCGGTACTCGGACTAGTCTGAATAGCGGTATTTGTAATGGCACTGGGTCCGGAGACATTGTTTGTCATGGCGTTTGAGGTATTGTTAGCAGCAGCATTTGCCAAGACGCTGCCTGCATTAGTACCGGCAATATTGCCTGTTGATATCAGCGCTGCATCCGTACCTGCCAGCGGAGTTACAATCGATTGAACCACCATCCGGGTACCACTATCCGAGAAAATTTCAGACTTGATTTCCGGCAACCGAGAAGACTTATTTCCGATCTTAGTAAAAGTAACTGTTGCAAACAATCCGCTGCCATCAAAAAAAACATCCTTGGCAGCAGCCAGATATACGACCCTTAGCACCCCGAGTTTACTATCATTATTTGGAATCTGCATAACACCAGCGATGCTTGCTGCTGGACCATTCGATATGACCGGATTACTCAACGTGTCGACATCATACTTGATAGTGAAGTCAAGCGCAGATGCTTTTACAACATTGGCAACCGAGACAGAGTATACCCCTTCAGAAGTCTGAGTGACAATAACCGTTGAGGCAGCATCGGCCTCAACGACACAGCATGCCCAAAATGACACCAGTACTGCCAGGAACAATTGAAGCAACTTCATACCTGCACCTCTAAATCTGTAAACTACTTTTCACCCATTGATTTTATCAGGTCCCACCCTTTAAGTAGATCAAGGGCTCTCATGACCTGGTAATCACTTTTCAATTTTTCTTCCAGCTTCTGAGTACGTTCATCTTTTTTCTCTTCTTTTTTTTCTTCCTTCTTTACGTCCTTTACATTTCCTGAAGTATCAGACTTGTCTTCGCTTTCAAAATGGTTTTCCAGATCCTTTTCACGCAAATGCATGCCATCTTTTTTATTTGCGGAATCCTTGGGAAGTTCAACCATCTCGACAACAATGTCGGGCGTAATCCCTTTGGCCTGAATTGAACGGCCTTTAGGAGTGAAATAACGAGCAGTAGTCAGACGCAATCCGGAATCATCAGATAGCGGAATAATCGTTTGAACCGACCCCTTGCCAAAACTCTGGGTACCCATGACGATTGCTCGTTTGTGGTCCTGCAATGCGCCAGCCACGATTTCGGAGGCACTGGCACTCCCGCCGTTAATCAATACTACAATCGGGTAATCAGGTTCCTTGCCGTCCTTTTTGGACGTAAACTGCATTTTAGAGTCTTTTTCACGCCCTTCTGTGTAAACAATAAGTTGTCCATCCGGGACAAAGTGGTCAGCAACTCTGACGGCTTGGTCCAAAAGGCCACCTGGGTCATTTCGCATATCAAGAACAAGTCCTTTCAGCTCTCCCTTGTTCTGTTCTTTCATATCTTTAAGTGCTTTCCCAAGATCAACATCGGTTTTTTCCTGAAACTGGGCAATACGGACAAAACCGTACCCACCATCCATCAGGCTGTAACGTACACTTTTAACCTGAATGATATCACGCATAAGCGGGAATTCCTTTGGTTTATCAAATCCATCGCGCATGATAGTCAGCGTTACCTTGGTCCCTTTAAGTCCACGCATACGTTTGACCGCATCGTTGATATTCAGATCCTTGGTGAACTTTTCATCAATCTTAAGAATCTGGTCGCCTGCTTTTATTCCTGCCTTAAATGCGGGAGTATCTTCTATCGGAGAGATGACGGTTAGGATACCTTCCTTGATTGATATTTCTATCCCAAGACCACCAAAGGCTCCCTTGGTGTCGATTTTCATTTCTTTGTAAGTATCGGGCGGCATAAACGAACTATGTGGATCAAGTGAAGACAACATCCCATTAATAGCACCATAAATCAGTTTTTTGGTATCAACCTCTTCAACATAGCTTTTCTTGACGATCGCCAACACATCGGTAAAAAGCTCTATTGATTCATAATCGCTCCCTTTGCCTTCAGCTGAACAATGCTGCTGTGAACTGATTGCAATAAATACCACCAAAACAGCAACAACCATTGCAAAACCAGCAATCATACGTGTTTTTTTACTACCGGGTGCACTCATTATGTTCCTCCATGTATTTGTATACTCTTAAGTATGTCAATTAACGAACCCAGCCAACTGGGTCAACCGGTTTGCCTTGATGACGGATTTCAAAATAAAGTATCGGGCCTTTTGTGGAGTCGACATCTCCTACGGTTGCTATTGTTTCATTTCGAGCAACTTCGGAGCCGACTTTTTTGTTAAGTCTGGCAGCATGGGCGTAAAGACTGAAATAACCGCCTCCGTGATCAACAATAATCATATTGCCAAAGCCTTTGAAGTAGTCTGCATAAATCACACTACCTTCGTAAATAGACTTGATTTCTGTTCCGGCATTTGACGATATGGACAAGCCCTTGCTGAAAGTGTACGAATTAAATTCCGGGTGCTTATGTTTTCCAAAGGACTCAACTACTTGTCCATGCACCGGCATTGACATACGGCCTTTTTGTGAAGCAAAACCACGATCCGGAACAAGCGGCAAGTCAGCTAGCGGTTTAAGCTTGCTCCCTGGCTTTTCATGTCTGGACGAGAGGTTGCGACGACTTAGTGCTTCAAGGCGGTTCATCATCGACTGTAGACGAGAGGCATTCGCCTGTAACTCTTTCAGCGAAACCTCATAGCTTTTGCGGTCATGCCGTACTTTGACCAGATAATCGGCTTTCTTTAGTTTTTCCTGCTCAATCTCGCGCTTTTTTTGTGAAATGCTTTGCGCGATACGTCCTTTTTTTACGGCATCGCGTTCAAGGTTTGCCTTTAATATTCTCAGTTCTTCAACTTTTTGATTGTACTCCATGAATATTCGTTTGTCATTATCAAGAATCGAACGCATATAACGAATATTTTCCGCTATCTGAGGCAATGATTCCGCTGAAAAGAACATCCGCAATGCTCCCAACTCTCCAGCTTTGTATAGTGACGTCAGACGACGTTCAATTTCCTGTCTTTTGCTATTGGCATCATCAGACACTCTCACTATTTCATGTCCGGTACGACCAAGATTCAACTCCACCCCACGCAGGTCTCTGTCAAGACGCACCAAATCAGAGGTTTTCTGGTCCAGGTTCCTGTTGATTTCCCGGAGTTCAGTCGATATAAGCGCCTCAACTTTGCGAGTTTTAGTAATGAGATGCTTTTGGGCTTTGATCTCACGCTTGACGCCTTTAAGTTCATCTTTCGGGTTCTGCGCCATCAGATTGGAAACCAGTACAAAAAATATACTTATTATAAATACGGGCAATTTCATCAGCTACACATTAATAAAACGCTTTAAGGAGGTCAGGCTGCCAATGAAACCGAGCATGATACCCGCCAAAAGCAGGGCGCAGATATATTCCAATGGTAGAAACTCCAGGCTGGAAGAAACCGGATTAAACGCCATTAAACTGTCGGCATTATGCAGAAACCCCTCGAACAGACCGAATAACAAGGCGACCGCGATAGATGATCCCGCAAAACCTTGAATTATTCCCTCAATCAGGAAGGGAGCCTTTATAAAAAAACGGGTCGCTCCTACCAGGGACATTACATCCAGTTCGTCGCGACGGGCATAAATGGTAAGTTTGATTGTGTTGGAAACGATAAAAACGACGGCTACAACCAGAAATCCGCCCAGGAGAACCCCAAGAAGTCTCATGAAATTGAGGAAGGAATTGAAGCGCCTAACCCACTCTTCACCATATTGAACTTCATTAATTCCAGGTATATGTTTCAATGCTGCAACGAAGCTTTCAACCCCTTGAGTATCTCTGCTTGAACGTTTAAGCGCTATTTCAAAAGAGGTTGGAAGAACTTCCGGTCTGACTCCCTCAAGAAGTGTTTCCTGACCACGGAGCCGGTTTTTGAATCTTTTGAGTGCTTCATCACGAGATACATAACTCACACGGGCGGCACCAGGCAAAGAAAGGATCTTGCCTCGTAGAACGGATTGTTCAGCAGATCCCAGTTCCCTGTCAAAGTAGACCGTAACCTGGACCCGTTCACTCCAGTTATCAGCAGCGCCCTCCAGGTTTAGAAATACCAGAAGGAACAGTGATACAATCAGTATGGCAAGTGTGATTGTTGCAATAGTTACAACGTTTACAAAAACATTTTGACGGATATTCGTGACAGCTCTTGAAATATAATACCCGGTTCTGCCACCTAAAGTTTCCCCTGCCAAAGCAGATCGTCTGAAAGGTTTAACCGTTACTGCTTGCTTCTTTTTCCATCTGTTCAACGATTTCCCCTTTATTCAAAGTAATCAGACGCTTGTGGCTCTGTTCGATAAGACGGCGGTCATGGGTGGCAACAACAACGGTAGTACCGCGGATATTAGCTTCTTTAAAGATTGTCAGAATCTGGTTTTTATTGGCATCATCAAGATTACCGGTCGGTTCATCCGCCAGAAGTATCTTTGGATCATTTACCAAAGCTCTGGCCAGAGCGACACGCTGTTGTTCCCCTCCAGAAAGGCGCTGTGGCGAAAAATTGAATTTGGATTCAATTCCCATTTGTTTAAGGATATGCATCGTTTTTTTACCGATATCCGCCCTACCCCACCCCAGGACTTCCAAAGTAATTGCGACATTTTCGAAAACAGTCCTATTTTGAAGCAGTTTGAAATCTTGAAAGACGACACCAATTGACCGGCGAAGATAAGGAATTTGAGATGCGGGCAAACGGGATACATTTTGTCCGTCAATCAGAACTTCACCACGATTCGGCACAAGGGCACCATAGAGAAGCCGTAAAAGAGTTGTTTTCCCTGCTCCGGATGGACCGGCCAGAAAAACGAACTCCCCTTTCCCGATAGCCAGATTAATATTGTTAAGAGCCGAGGCATCTTTCTGATATGCCATCGATACGTTGTGCAACTGAATCATAGATTACCACTCATTATAGGGCGTCCCATTAGTGCTTATGCGATTTGATCCGCTATGGACATCATAAACATTGCCGGTGGGTGTTGTGCTGCCGGTTACTTGTCCAGTATCCGATCCAGTCGGCGATGAAGAAGTTTCAGGTGGAGGCGGAACGGTAACCCAGCTGTCATTGAGTCCGGTAAAAGGGTCTTTAGGTATATCCCTCATGTATTTTTTTTCTTTCAGTTCTGTGATTGAATCGGGATATTTACCCTGATCGGCATAAAACTGGTCGATAGTTGTCCGGAAGTTGTACAAATCCTCGCGCAGCACTGATTCCCTGGCTTTGATAACACCCCATTGGTAGTTAGGAACGGCAACAGCAGCAAGAATGCCAATGATTGAGACGACAATCATCAACTCAATCAGTGTAAAGCCGGAACAGGAACGGCTCCAAGGTTTCCTTTTGGACTCAAGCTGGTTGATATCTTTACCATTCATTATATTTTGTACCATCTATAGCGGTTCCTTCATTTAGTGAGTAAACATCGTAGACATCTTCGCCACCCCAACTAGTTGAATCCGGCTTGTCAGCATACGATCGCAATCCCCATTTGGGTTCTTCACCAGGACGTACAGCATTCATAGGATCCATTGGAATTTTCCGCAAAAACCTTTTTTTGCCGGAAGCAGCTCCCCCGAAATCATAGCCATCAACCAGCTGCTGCAGTGTCTCCGGATATCCGGACTTACTCATTGAAGATAATATTTTTTTATCTTCAATTGCCTTGTCATAATTTTTTTTGAATTCGTCAAGTGCAGTACGGATTGTACGCAGATTCCTTCGCAGCTCAATCTCTCGGGTGCGTTTAGCAGTCATCTGTGAAAGTGGAAGCACAACCGATGCCAGAATCCCGAGTATGGTGAGTGTCACAATCAACTCTACCAGCGAGAGCCCCCGCCTGGTTGCCAGGGTAGCAGGAAAATGCATGCCTGTTATCACCGGATTTCAACCGCCGTACTGAACGGCAGGATGGTCTGATCAGAACCATTGGTTCCACTGAACAAAACATTTTTGAATGCAAAACTGGCAGTCCCCTGATTTTTAGCCCTGAAAACGGCCGTAACCAAAGTCCCGCCTCCTGAAACGCCCCCACTTCCAGGCGCACGCGATAAGGAGACAGTCACAGCACCAGTAGCAGAATCTGCCTTGCCGCTGTATTGAGTTACTTTACCATCGCTTTTCATGAATGTACTTTCCGTCATTGAAACAAATTCAACAAAAATTGAATCATAATTCAGCACAAAAGCGGCGTTAGTCAGATCAATGACTCCGTTCACCTTAATATCGACATTGAACGGCTGGCCAGCCGTAACCGTCGAAGGCGCCGCAATCTGTAATAATCCCCTCTGCAAAGGTGTTGGAACGGCAGTCAGCGGGATTGTCGGTGTTGGTTGCGTGATAAATTTCTGCTCCCCTGCTCTCGTTTTAGCGCCAGCGTCAAATACCGGTTCCTGATCAAAAGACGCCATAGGCCGGTCAAGAGTAGGGTAGTCTTCTTTGCCTGAGTTAAATGAAGCTAAGCCGGGTAATGGCACCGAAACACCGCGGACCAGACGAGGTGTAATCGCCAGTAACAGCTCTGTTTTATCCTTGGATGAATTGTTATTGGAAAGCAGTGGTCCAATAAAAGGGATATCGCCTAGAAGAAATATTTTTGTTTTATCATTGCTGCTGGTGTTTTGAGTAAGTCCACCAATAATACTGGTCTCACCATCTTTAAGACTGAGTACAGTTTCAACATTACGTGTGCCGATCGTCACAACGGTTGTCAAACTGCTGGCATCACCGACTTTTTCTTTAGTCAGTATGGAGCTCACCTCAAGACTGAGTTTAATAGAAATTTCATTGTTAAGCTGAATGGTCGGTTCGGCATTAACCTTTACTCCGACATCAACGTACTGAACATTAACCTGTGAAAGAGTACCATTTAATGTCGTTGTTGTAATAGGCACCCTGGTTCCGACGTTGAATTTTGCTTTTTCTTTATTTTTTACCCGGATTTTGGGATTTGAAAGCACTTCACCTTTGGCAAGGGTCTTGCCGAAATTGTAGGTTGCATTTGGAACGGTGACAAAACCACCGTACCCTTTCAACGTAAAGACCTTTAACAAATTATCAATTGTGGCATTTGTAGTAGGAGCTGCTGTCGTAGTTGTCGACGCAGCAGCTGAAGTAAGGCTGGTGGCCATTAGCGGAGAATTAGCTGCATTTGTATTAAAAGCACCCATTTGAACATTATAGTTACTGAGCAGTAAACCCACATTCTGGGCGTTCTTATCGCTCATCTCAATAACTTCAACATCCAGAATCACTTCGGCTTCCGCCATGTCATTGGCATCGAGTATTTTTTCTACAACATCGACTATTTCTGCATTGTCCCGCACAACGATCGAATTTGAATCCTCGTTCACATATGCTTTTCTTACCTGAATCATGGTGCGGATCAGGTTGATGGCCTTCTTCGCATCCATGTAATTAAGATGAAATGTGCGCAACACCATATCTTCGTACTGCTTTGTTTTCTCAGGAGTCCTGGGATAAACAATTACGGTTGTTTCGTTGAGAATCTTTTCTCCAAGCTTGTTCATATTAATCAAGAGATCAAAGGCTTGCTTAAAAGAAGCATTTTCCAGATAGATCGATACAGGGGTGTCCTTTACTCCTTCATCAAAAATGAAATTAATACCGGAAAGCTGAGTCAAAATATTAAAGACATCCTTCATTTTTGCATCTTTAAATTTAAGTGTAATTGGTTTGGATGATTTAAGGCTCAGTTCACGCCCATCCAGCTTGCTTTTGCGCATACCAGACACACGCAAAATGGCTTCCTGATATTCATTGTTTTTGGGAGAAAGTTCGGCAGCATGCTGATACAAGCGAAAAGAATCTTTAAGTTTATTGGCCTTTTCAAAATCGCGGCCTTCCTGATATGCAACCTGGGCATCCTTGAATCGACTTGTTATATCCAACTGCTGCTTGAATACTTCTTGGGTAGGATCAATGCCATGTGCAGCCTGAAACTCCGGCAGGGCTTCAATATAATTCCCTTTCTCAGCCAAACTAGTACCTTGTTTAAAACGCTGATTGGCAGCCTTTTCACGCACATTCAGAAAACGCAGCCTGTATTCGTTTGCGGCAGGATTACTGCGGAATGCATCTGCGTAACTATACATGGCATCTTCGAATCGCCCTTCAGCCTCAAGGTTCTCACCCTTGCTGAAAGCACGGGAACCGGCTGAACAGCCGGAAAGAATCAAGAATGCAGTTAGGAGAAATAAAAGTATAACCTGGTTCAGGTAGCGCATTAGCAGCGTCTCCTCAAAAGTGTTATGGATAATAGGGTTACAATTTGAAGCAACTTGCAATCTTCGTTTATTTCTATCTGTATTTTTTATGCTGCATTCTAAAAAAGATTCTCTAGATCGTTTTACTTCTAACTTGAAAGCCGGGTTATTTCATGAAAGTCAGCGGACGATTTTCAATCAGCGGTATAACTATTTCGTCGCCGGTTTCAGTTACCAGCAGAGTCAGTGCTTGATCGGTAATAGAAGAAGCCTCATAACGACCGGCAATTTTATCACCTTTTCTAACCAGAAGTATTTCCTTGTCCTTAGCCAGGAAAATGGTCCGCCGAGCATCTTTCTTGAGAAACCCAAGGAAGGTGAAGTGAGCCAAAGGTGCGGACACGGGCATGGCAACAACCGGCTGTGCCGGCACAACCGGAACAGTTATCACGGGCTGTACCGGAAGAGAAGGCAGAGGTCTGATGGCTGAGGCCTTCTGTTTCATAACTTTCAACTCGTCAACAAAAACAGGCTTGAATATGTTACGACGATATCCTTTAAATGCTGAGTGACGCTGTTCCAGCAAATCTAGTTTTAAAATACGGCTGTCAGCTACAGTTCCTGATGCTGAATTGGCAGACAATGCGCCCGACTTTATTTGTTGGCCTTGTGTATACTTTAAGGTGCTTGCAGTTTTGGGGCGAGGCATTGCAGTGTAACTCCAGATTACGGACACCACAAACAGGATCGACAGGATAAACAGGATCAGGCGTTGGCGGTTCATGCCCCCTCCCGCAGATATATCGTAATATGAAGATTCATCGTCACATTTTCAGCAAAGGCATCGTTGTTGACAAGATATATATCGTCAACAACAATCAACTCCGGGTTTTTCTGATAATCCGCCAGGCAACTTTTAACTGCGGCATAACTGCCATTCACGGAAAATGACAGTTGGTACGAAAGTAATTCTTCGTCCTTTATCGTTACCGGCTTATAGCTTATCGTACCAACGGTGACACCACTGCTAGCAGTAGATTCCAGCAAATCACTTAACACGCGACCGAATTCTCTCTTTGCAGGAATCCTGGTTTTGAGTTTTTCAAGATCCAGAGAACCCTGGCGATAAAGTGCTGCTGCATCGGCATGTCCCAGAGCTGCATTCTGACGCCGCAGTTCGCTCCATTTTGTTTGAGCTGCAACCAATGCGTTAGCCTGGTAAGAACCGACAAAAATCATCAAAGAGATGTTAATAAACGCCAATACAAGAACAAGTCCAATTACAATCTTTTTTTCTCGAAGAATTTCAATAATTATCCGATTCATTAGTACTGAACCTTGCACGACAAAGTAAACTGAACTCCGCGCCCGGTTTCACCGGTTTTTAACTCTTTATGCGACAGTAACAACACATCTGTGAAGTTTTGGGATTCCTCAAGTTTTTCTAAATACTTCCGTACTACCAAAAAGGATCTGGCGCGGCCATCCAGCTTAAGCTCGCCGATTTTTTTGCCCGGAACTACTGACGCCAGTGCAACACCCTCCGGCGTAACATTCTCAATTGAGTCAAGCAGTTGAAGCCAGTCAACACTCTTGCGCAAGATAATCTCGTTATAGAAGAGAATTTTGGCCTGCTGTTTGGTTAAATCTTTATCGGCGATTCCTTTGGGCTTATTATTCAGGCGTCTTTCGAGCGAAGCAATTTCTGTATCCAGCTGGCGTTTTTCTCCCTGATTCCAGGATGCTCTGGTTATATTCCATCCCAGCAAAACAACCATTAGTATTAGCGCACTGAAACATATCTGATTCAATAAGCGTTTATCGAGATAGGTTTGCGTAGCAAGATTGATAGTAAAGCGCATCAGAGGTTCCTCAATGCCGCACCGATTGCAGCCGTATATGTAAACAGCGTATTCTGGTCACCGGGTGCGGCGTTACCGGGAGTCACCGCACTCTTTGTTTCCAGAAGTACCGGCGCCATACCCGTTGCTTCAGCTACCATCTCCTGAAAATAAAGTGCATCACTCGGGGCGGTCAGGCAGAATACGGATTGGGCTGCATGTTCCGGAAAGCGGTTTTTATAAACCATGAGTGAGCTGTTTATTTCCATAAAAACACGACTGTCGGCAGCAGCAGTACCGGAAAGGTCTTTAATCCTTATAAATTCAGGGATACCTTGATAAAATGAGATGATTCCCAGTGTGTTGTCATAGAAAAACAGTAAAATACTGTCATCACTAAGGGACAGTCTCCGGTCAAACAGTCTGCAAAGGTTGAATGAGTTAAAATTTATTTTAGTTGGAGACAACCCTGCTTTCATCAATAACTCTTCATACTGACAAATAACTGTTCTAGATACAAGCGCAACCAAAAGTGACATGTCTCCGTTTTCTCTAACAGACATTTTTTGATAATCAAGATGGGTATCAGAAAGATCGAACGGTATGCTTTTCTTCAGTTTCCAACGGATCAGATCAAGCGCTTCTGCGCGACTCTTAAAGCGGCCTTCGAGGTCCAGCAGCATTATCCTGCCGACCGAGTCTGGCAGAGTAACCGAGACCTTATTTGAGCGACTTAAAAGCAGGTTATGAGCAGAACGGATTTTGTCAACAAATATATCCGGTTCGAGAATATTCTGTTCGCGAAGAGACACCTGTAACGTATTTGCCGGAAATGATGATTTGGCAACGCGCTCAAGGTGTGGCAAAGAGGCAGAACCACCAATTACAGCGCAGGTGACACCATTTGGGCTTATTTCTAATCCTGTAGAGCTTTTGGTAAACAACATTTATGATCCGTTCCCGCTACTCTACGAAAGTAACGCGATTTATCTCCCTGAGCGTAGTTATACCGTTTTCCAGTTTTTCTTCCGCGGAATCCCTCAGGAACATGACACCATTACCGCGGGCGGTCTGTTTAAGCCTGGTTGCAGGAACCTTGGCGATAATAAGATCCCGAAGTTGATCATTCAACTCCAGTAATTCAACAATAGCAACCCTGCCACGATATCCGGTTCCATTGCATTCATCACACCCTTTTGACTCATACAGGATTTTTCCGCGAAACCGTTCCGGATCAACTCCCCCTTCACGTAACTCGTCATCGGTATACTGCACCGGCTGTCGACAGGCTGTGCATACTTTGCGTATCAGGCGCTGAGCCATGACGCAGTTGAGGCATGATACGAAGTTATAGGGGTCGATCCCCATATGAATGAATCGCCCGATAACATCAAACACATTATTGGCATGAACAGTCGTAAAAACCAGATGCCCGGTCAGGGCAGACTGAACGGCTATTTGCGCGGTCTCGGAATCCCGGATTTCCCCGACCATGATTTTATCAGGATCGTGTCTCAGGATGGAGCGCAAACCTTTGGCAAAGGTCAGTCCTTTTTTTTCATTGACCGGTATCTGCAGCACACCACGCAACATATATTCAACAGGATCTTCAATGGTGATGATCTTGTCCTCGCCAGTATGAATTTCAGTCAAGGCGGCATAAAGAGTGGTCGTTTTACCGGACCCAGTAGGCCCAGTTACCAGGACCATGCCATAAGGTTCACGAATCTTCCTGCGAAAGCGCTTGATTTCCCTTTCACTGATACCCAGATTCTCGAGCGTAAGGCCCTTCAAATCGCTTGCAATACTTTCTTTATCCAATATGCGGATAACGGCGTCCTCTCCCATAGAACTCGGCATGATTGAGACACGGAAGTCGATCGATTTTTCTCCGAAGCGTATTTTGAAGCGACCATCCTGTGGTACGCGGCGTTCGGAGATATCCAGTTCACTCATAACTTTGAGACGGGAAATTATTGGTGCCTGGAAATGCTGGTCAATAGTTTCGTTGGCCTTATACAAAACTCCGTCAATTCGATATTTGATATCAACACCGTCATGACCGGTTTCAATATGAATATCGCTGGCCCGTCGATTTAAAGCGTCCAGGATAGTGGTATTGATCAATTTTATGTTCGGGCTTGTGTCATCAGAGATCGATTCAACTGAAAGAACCTCTTCGCCACGATCAGTTTCCTTGACCAACTGAAGCATAAAATCTTCAGAGACTTCCCGCAAAACGCGGCGTGTACCTTCCCCGGCTTTTATGACTCCTGAAATTGCCGACTCCGATGCGACACGGATCTGAACCTGGCGATCCAAAAGCAGCTCAAGTTCGTCAAGCTTAACGACGTCGGTCGGATCTGCTACGGCAATCACAATTGCGTGGGAAGTCATCTCCAGTGGAACGAAACGGAAACGATAAATTGCATCCGGCGGCAAAAAATTAAGCAACTCTTCATTCATTTTGAAGTTGCGTAAATCCACATAATCCAGGCTGAATTGCTCCGAAAGGGCAAGCGCCAGGCTTTCTTCGGATAGAAAACCTTCATGAAGGGCGATCTCTCCAAAACGCATCCGGGACGAACCTAACTTTTCAGCTATAATGGCTAATTGGTTGGAAGTAAGCATTCCCAACTCTACAAGTATGATTCCTATATTTTTTCGTCTGAACGGCTGCATCGACACCCTATCCTACCGTACCGGCAATCTTGAATATTGGGAGATACATAGCAATAATAATTACACCAATTACCACACCCATGATAATCATAATGGCCGGTTCAATGGCTGTGGTTAAAATATGCATACGTTCTTCAAGTTCGTCTT
>JBBQCH010000070.1:0-16086 GCA_038318485.1 Geobacterales bacterium | reverse complement strand
TGCTTGCCATCCGGTTCCTTCAAATCAATTCTGACAATAGTATGGCCGGCAGCCAGATCCCGATACCAGTCGGCATTATAGATCTCCATCGGATCACCGGCGGGAGCCTCGATCTTGATCACTTCGGCCCCCATCCGACTGAGACGCTGGGCAGCGGCCGGACCTGGCAGGTTGACCGCCAGATTAACAATCCTGATTCCGGCCAGCACTGTCATTGTGCCAGCTTGGCCGTCAATGCCGGCACAAACTGCATCACATCCGCCACGACCAGAACATCGGCCACTTCCCCGATCGGGGCGTCCTTGTCCTTGTTGATCGCCACAATGAAGTCGGATTTCTTCATGCCGGCCAGATGCTGGATCGCTCCGCTGATGCCGCAGGCCACGTACAGCTTGGGTGATACAGTCTGGCCAGTGGTTCCGACCTGGTGGCTGTGGCTGACCCATTCGGCATCCACCACCGGACGGCTGGCCCCCAGTTCGCCCTTCAGGGCCTTGGCCAGGGCAGCAATGACAGGAATGTTGTCTTTCTTGCCGACCCCGCGACCGGCCGAGACAATCACTTCGGCTTTGGCCAGATCCACATCCTTGGCTTCGGCCGGTTCATAGCCTATAAATTCAATTGTCGCTGATCCCTCGGCGGTCAGTTTCTGCAACTGAGGAGTGCCGCCCGGTTGGGTGACCGGAAAGGCACCGGCCTGGATCGTCAGGACCGCTTTGGCGCTGTTCGGCTTGACGGTCCGGCGCATCTTGGCGTTGCAGCAGCCGACTTCAAAGCCGTCCGGGACTATGGCGATCACTTCCGAGATCTGGGCTGTTTTGAGGGCGGCCGCCACCCGCGGCGCCAGATCCCAGCCGTAGGAGGAGTGCAGGAAGACGATATAGTCCGGGTTTTCCTTCTGGATCGCTTCCAGTACCAGTTTTTTGTGCAGGCCGGGGTTGTATTCTCCGCAGGTTGCCACCTCGGCCAGGTAGAGCGTTCCGCTGTAAGCAGGCAGCTGGCTTTCACTTCCCACCAGCAGCAGGGCGGTCTCGGCACCCAGTTGGGCGGCAAAACCGAACAGTTCATAGGTGGATTCGAGCAATTTTCCTTCGCGGTATTCACCGATCAGTAGTGTCTTCATGGTTGTCTCCTATCTCAATACCGCAGTTTTTTCTTTCAGTATCCCGATCAACTGGTCCACCATCGCTCCAACGTCGCCTTCCAGAACAGTGCCGCCCCCTTTTTTGGCGGGCGGATGGAAGCTGGCTGTTGTGGCCAGAGGCCCTTCCTTGAGAAGGTCGGCCACCGCTACCGCTGTGATCTCTTTCTTCTTGGCTTTCATGATGTTTGGCAGGGTCGGGTAGCGCGGGACGTTTAGTCCCAGCTGACAGGTCACCAGGGCCGGGGTTTTCAGTTTGACAACGCCCTTGATACCCCCTTCCAGTTCCCGCTTGGCGGTGATTGTGCCGTTGTCGTATTCGAATCCGACGATGGTGCTGGTGCAGGCAAAGTCCAGCTGTTCAGCCAGCGTGACGCCGACCTGGGCCGAACCGCGGTCCTGGGACTGCATGCCGGTGAAGATCACGTCATAGGCTTTGTCCTTGGCATGTGCGGCAACAATCGAGGCAATCTGCCATGGATCTTTGCAGGCGGCAGCCGGGTCCTGGATATGAACGGCATTGTCGCAGCCCATGGCCAGCGCTTTTTTAATGGCTTCCACAACCCGGTCCGGGCCGATCGAAAGGACTGTCAGTTCAGTGCCTTCACCCTGTTCCTCCCGCAACCGGACAGCCTGTTCAACAGCGTATTCGTCATATTCGTTCATGCGCCAGGCCAGGTCGGTTTCATTGTACCAGAGCCCTTCGGAGTTGGGTTTGAAGCGGGATTCCAGGTCGGGAACCTGTTTGATGCAGACCAGTAGTTTCATGTTCTACCTCCATAATATTCGTTTTAACCATAGAGCGACAGAGTTGCAAATCAGAACGTCTGTTAAGACAACAGCATCTTCGAAATCACAACCCGCTGAACTTCGTTGGTTCCCTCATAGATTTCTGTAATCTTGGCATCGCGGTACATACGCTCGACTTCGTAATCGACAATGTAGCCATAGCCGCCATGGATCTGGATCGCTTCCTTGGTCACGAAAGTCGCAGTTTCAGAAGCGTGCATCTTGCACATGGCTGATTCCATTGTGTAACTCTTTTTGGCATCCTTCAGACAGGCAGCGCGATAGGTCAGCAGCTTGCTGGTTTCAATGCTGGTCCACATATCAGCCAGCTTGAACTGGATGGCCTGAAAATTGCTGATTGGCTGATCAAACTGCTTGCGCTCCTTGGAATAAGCCAATGCCCTTTCAAAGGCACCTTCTGCGATACCGAGAGCCTGTGAAGCGATCCCGATCCGTCCGCCATTCAAGGTATCCATGGCAACATTAAAACCCTTGCCTTCCTGCCCCAGCAGGTTTTCAACCGGAACGCGCAGATCATCAAAAGCGAAGGCGGTTGTGTAACTGCCTCGGATTCCCATTTTGTTCTCGTTTTTAAGGATTGTGACGCCGGGTGATTTCAGATCGACAATAAAGGCGGTGATCCCCTTATGTTTCAGGCTGCGGTCAAAGGAGGCCAGCAACACTCCTGTGCCAAGATAACCGCCGTTGGTGATGAAAGTTTTGCTCCCGTTAATCACGAATTCATCGCCTTCACGCCTGTAGGTGGTGGCGGTACCACCCGCATCACTGCCGGCGCCAGGTTCAGTCAGCAGGAAGCAGCCGATGGTTTCACCACTGTTGAGGGCCGGCAGCCATTTTTTCTTCTGCTCCTCGGTGCCGAAAGTGTAGATCGGACCGCTGCAAAGCGAGGTATGGGCCGAAATCAGAACGCCGCTGGAGCCACAGGCTTTGGAAACCTCTTCCACCACGATCGCGTATGAGAGCATATCCAGGCCGGCGCCGCCGTACTCCTCCGGCAGGTAACTGCCGAGAAAGCCCATTTCGCCCATGTGCTTTACCAACGTATCCGGGATCATATGCTCTTCGTCGATCTTCATGGCGATCGGCTTGATTTCCTTTTCGACAAAATCCCGTACGGCCGACTGCAACACCTTGTGATCCTGGCTCAGTTCAAAATCCATGAATACCCCCTGAAATATGATTTATTTACACTTGAAATCTGCTTTGCGTTTTTCCAGAAAGGCGCACATTCCCTCACGCTGGTCCCCGGTGGAGAACAGCACACCGAATAAGGCTGCTTCATAACGGAAGCCGTCTTCTTTGCCCATATTCAGGCCGTTGGCGATCGCATCCTTGGCACAGGCCACGCCCAGAGTTCCTTTACCGGCAATCTCGCGCGCCGTTTCCAGCGTCTTTGCCAGCAATTCTTCCGGAGCAAAGACTTCGTTGATAATCCCCCAGGCATGGGCCTTTTCCGCAGTGATCATCCGTCCCGAAAAAATCAGCTCGTTGGCCCGGTTGGGACCGATCAGGCGGGACAGGTTCTGGGTCCCGCCAAAACCGGGCATGATCCCGAGACCAACTTCAGGAAAACCGAGTTTGGCTTTTTCAGAAGCATAGATAAAGTCGCAGGCCAGAGCCAGTTCCAGTCCGCCTCCCAGAGCAAAGCCATTGACGGCAGCAATGACCGGTTTTTTCATCTTTTCAATCAGCAGCATGACCCGCTGTCCGGTACGACCGAAGGCGTGCCCTTCGAAGGCCGACATTTCGGACATTTCCTTGATGTCGGCCCCGGCCACAAAAGCCTTTTCGCCGGCACCGGTAATAACCACCACCTTGACCGACGCATCCAGATCAAGCTCATAAAGAGCGCACTCCAGCTCGGCCAGCACCGCACTGTTCAAGGAGTTCATAGCTTCCCGGCGGTTTATCGTCAAAGTTGCAACACCGTCACTGTTTTCTGTCTGCAGATATTTGAATTCCATTTAGTTATCTCCCTTGATCAGTAGTTGTATCATTCAAAAACCAAATCCCCCTTTGCAAAGGGGGGCAGGGGGAATTTGCCGTTAGGTACTGCAACCTAATTAAACTCGTTCGAATATTACGGCGACAGCTTCTCCGCCACCTATGCATAGCGTAGCCAGACCATAACGCAGATTACGTTTATGCAGCTCGCGGATGATCGTGATAGCCAGACGGGCCCCGCTGGCGCCAATCGGATGACCGATGGCGCAGGCGCCGCCGTTGACATTGACCTTATCCAGCGAAATCCCCAATTGCTTGACCGGCAGCAGCGCCACCGTTGCAAATGCCTCGTTGATTTCAAACAGGTCGATTTCACCAATGCCCAGACCAGCTTTGGCACAGACCGCCTGGATTGCCGAGACCGGAGCTTCCGGGAAATAATCAGGGTGCAGGCTGCTGGTGGCCGAGGCCACAATGCGGGCCTTGGGAGTCAGATTGTGCAGTTTAACTGCATCGGCACCGGCCAGCAGCAGCATTGCGGCGCCGTCATTGATTGTAGAGGCGTTGGCGGCTGTAATAGTGCCGTCTTTTCCGAAAACCGGTTTAAGCTTGGCGATCCGCTCAAAATCGACCTTGAATGGTTCTTCATCATTGGAAACGATTGTCTCTTTGCCGCGCACATTTTTTACAACCGGAACTATTTCGTCCTTGAAGACACCTTCTTTTACAGCCGCTTGAGCCAGTGTGTAGGAACGCAGCGCAAACTGGTCCTGCTCTTCCCGGGTAAGGGCGTTGCGAGCAGCACTGGCATCACCGATTTCGCCCATATGCCGGCCGGTGTCAGGATCGCTCAATCCGTCGTGGATCATTATGTCAAAAATTTCGCCGTTGCCCATACGATAACCGGTACGGGCTTTTTTCAGGAAGTAGGGGGCCAGCGACATATTCTCCATGCCGCCCGCGATAACGATGCCGGACTCTCCAAGCTTAATTGCATTCGCGGCCAGCATAACCGCCTTCAGTCCACTGCCGCAAACCTTGTTGATCGTCATGGCATGGGCGCTATCCGGGATTCCGGCGCCGCGCATGGCCTGACGGGCAGGAGCCTGCCCGGACCCTCCCGACAGAACCTGGCCGATGATGACCTCATCAATCGCTGCCGGATCAACAGTAGCACTGGCCAGCAGCCCTTTTATGGCGATGGCGCCCAACTCCGCCGGATGAACATCTGACAGAGACCCACCGAAAGATCCAAACGGTGTCCTTTTACCTTCAACCACATAAACATCTGCGTTCATTCAGTAACCCTCCTCTTATAAGGTAGACCGACTATATATTTCGCTTACGTGCATGTCAACTGAAAATATAACGAGAGTTTAGTTGTTTTTTACAGTAAAAACAAGCCACCATCAGACATGGCTGATGGTGGCCGCAATCTCTGATCCAGACCAGAATTAGATAAATGTTATATCGTCTGGCATATTGGTAATTTTTTCCCCGCCGGATGCGGTAACGGTGAAGGTGTTTTCGATGCCGATTGCACCCTTTCCGAGGATAACAAACTTTGGTTCAATTGCAATGACCTGACCGGACTGAAGTGGTAATTTGAATCCCTGAGCCAGGACAGGAAGCTCATCAAGTTCAAGACCGACCCCATGCCCTACAAATCTGGCCTGTTCTCCCGGCATTCCCATGAAACTCTTGCCGAAACCGGCTTTTTCCGCCATTTCAGCTGCCATTAAAAACAGATCTTCACAAATGGCGCCGGGCTTCAAAGCCTGCTGGATAGCCGACTGAATCTCCAGAGAGACATCAAAAGCCCGCTGCAGCTCAGGATCAAGAGCGCCAAAGACAAAGACACGGGTCATATCGGTGATGTAGCCGTTATGAATAAAGGTATAATCCAGCAGGATCGGCTCGTTCTCACGGACCAGACCCTTTGACGCTCCGTGAGGCGAGGCGGGTGACAAGCCGCAACCGGTGACAGCACCGTCAAAGAACCCGTAACTGGCAGCCCCGGCCGAAACAGCCAGGCCCATGAACAACTCCTGATTATATGACCGCATCCTGACGTACCCTTCACTTCCGGCCTTGCGCAAACGGCATTCCAGCTCGGCAGCAATATCGATTTCCCGCATGCCGCGCGCGAGGAACCCCGGAATACCGGCAAAAACCGAACAGCTCAAGGCACCGGTTGTTCTCAGTTGCTCCAGTTCAAACTCGGACTTGACCGATCTCAGTTCTCGGTAGGGTCCGGAGATGTCAACAAAATCACGACCGGCAAGGAGCTTGCTATAGAAGTTGAGCTGCTGCACGGGAGCCACGTCGAAAGTGAAACCGATTTTTTGTACCTGGTCGCCGAACAAGGCTGCAAAATCCTTGCTGGATGGAAATGGCCGGATATCGGCAACCGGGCTTTCTTGCTTGGCACGCGAATAACTCTTGCGAACCAGCAGCATCGGTTCGCCCTCGGCAGGTATCCATAAGGTAGAGTTTTGACGGGTTCCGGTAAAATAATAGACATCGATCGGATAGATAAACAGTGCTCCGTCGAGTCCCTTCTCTTTAACTACGGCCTGCAGGCGCTCGGTTCTAAGTTGTACTTCCTCGCGTGAAATCATCCAAATACCCCTTAATCTTTAATAAGTCAATCAGTGCCATTCATCAAAAAAAACGATTTCGCCCAACTCCTTGCGAGGGCGGGGTTTGGGTTCCTGATCGGGATAACCAAGCGGCGTAACACCGACAATCCTCATGGTTTCAGGTATACCGAGCCCGGCCTTCATTTCCGTCTCGTCAAACAACCCCATCCAGCAGGTACCAAGCCCGACAGCATGGGCAGCCAGACAGATATGTTCAAAAGCGATGGCGGCATCCGCGATAAAATACTCTATTTCGTGACTGAAATCTGACTCAAGCGGATTGGCGCACACAACAACCGTCACCGGTGCCTGGGCAATCGCTTTTTTACCGGGGTTATCATCCGCAAAAGCCGAAAGCACTGCCGCTTTTCTGGCCGGATCGGTCAAAACCAGAAAGCGCCAGCACTGCATGTTTTTCCAGGATGGCGCCAGACGGGCCGCATTCAGGATCTGCTCGATCTTTTCCCGTTCAACCGGTGTATCCTTGTATTTACGGATACTGCGTCTGTCCCTGAAAACCTGAAAGATATCCATAACAACTCCTTTGCGATTAAGATCAAATCATCTTGTAATGGCCAACCAGGGCCTGATAGCTGCGATGCGCCTCCAGATAGCGCGAATCTTCCTGATAAGTAGTCGGATAGATTTGCGGCACCGGACGATGGTTCAACTTCATATCCACATTTACGAACGTAAAGAGGCAGGAGTTGGACAGCGCCTTGGTAGAGCGGTCACGACTGATGCGCTCGATGCTGGCTTCCACACAGACAAAACTTTCGTTGGTATAGACAACCCGACTGGTAAAGTGCAGCTTGTCACCCAGTCGGACCGGGTGAAAGAAGTTTATCCGGTTTACCGTTGCGATGATGGAACGGTCGGGGGCCACCAGTTCGGAACAGATGGCGGACAGTTCAAAAGCCCGTCGGATCAGGTAGCCGCCAAAGATCCTCTGCGGGACATATTCCTGTTCGGGATACATCCGCTCCCAGGCACCGGCCACCAGCTGTCCGGCAGTATAACCTGAGAAACCTGGATCTTCCTGGGCCTTGTGCAGCCGGGACATGATCTCGTACTCCTCTCGGCTGGGCGGTTCCAGCATAGAAGCCTGCTGCTGCCGGTATTCATCGCGTCCGGCAACGGCCTTGCGGGAACGCTCGCGCTCCAGTTCGTCGCGGTACTCAAGCGGCGGCAGCGACAGGCTTTCACCGGCGGCCTCCCCTCCCCGCGCCACCATTGTAAAATAACATGAGGCGATATGGGTGGCCGGCTCCCCGGCATGCTCGACCCGGATACCGATCTCCAGCGATGACCGACCGACATGATTAATCCGGGCGTGAAAAATTATATCCCGGTTCACATCGACGACATGGCGGACCAGGATATTGTCTATCGCCGCAGTCACCACCCGACCTTCGGGGTAGAACCGTCGCACATAGCCGATGGCGGTCTGTTCGGCCATTATATCCAGCTCTTCAAGCAGCAGGCCGAAGCGGAAATTGCCCTCAATCGGCTCGTCCACGATCATGAAACGACGACGCAGAACAGGGTCGGATGACAGCAGCAGGGTCCGGTAACAGGATGTTGCTTCGGGATTGTTCATAAACCTACCTCCCAGGCTTTTTTGCCCAGTATAAACTTTTCCAGGCCCGGGTAAAGTGAACAATTTCCGGTTCTAAATCAAGAGTGAAATCAAGGCGGCGAGGACGAGGCGACGAAAACACACAATAAGCATGTTGAGTAGTCGAAGACAAGCCAAAGATGATAGCGCCTTTATTTTGAGCCGGAATTACATATTCCGGCGGTACTTGCCGCCCACTTCGTAGAGAGCATGGGAAATCTGGCCCAGAGAAGCATATTTGACAGTCTCCATCAGTTCTGCGAAAATATTGCCGCCGGATACGGCCACTTCCTGCAGCTGCTTCAATGCCGCCGGAGCCAGCTCCTTGTTGAGTTTCTGGAAGGCCCGCAGGTTGCTGATCTGCTGTTCTTTTTCCTCGGTTGTAGCCCGGGCCAGTTTTCCCACCACCTGATAGCCTTCTTCGTCAGCACGGGGATTGAGGAAGGTATTGACCCCGACAATCGGCAGCTCTCCCGAGTGCTTCTTATGCTCATACAACATTGACTCGTCCTGGATTTTGCTTCGTTGATACTGGGTCTCCATGGCCCCCAGCACCCCGCCGCGCTGATCGATGCGCTCGAACTCGGCCAGCACCGCTTCCTCCACCAGATCAGTCAACTCCTCAACGACAAATGAACCCTGCATCGGGTTTTCATTTTTCGCCATACCCAGTTCTTTCGTAATAATCATCTGGATTGCCATGGCCCGGCGGACGGACTCCTCGGTGGGAGTCGTGACCGCCTCGTCATAAGCGTTGGTATGCAGGGAATTGCAGTTGTCATAGATTGCCATCAGGGCCTGCAAGGTGGTGCGGATGTCGTTGAAATTCATCTCCTGGGCATGCAGCGAGCGGCCGGAGGTCTGGATGTGATACTTCAGTTTCTGGCTGCGATCGTTGGCCCCATATCTTTCCCGCATTGCCACCGCCCAGATCCGGCGCGCCACCCGGCCGATAACCGTGTATTCCGGATCAAGTCCGTTGCTGAAGAAGTAGGAAAGGTTGGGTGCAAAGTCATCGACATTCATGCCGCGCGACAGGTAATACTCGACAAATGTGAAACCATTGGAAAGCGTGAAGGCCAATTGCGAAATTGGGTTGGCGCCGGCCTCGGCGATGTGGTAGCCGCTGATCGATACTGAATAATAATTGCGCACCTGCTGTTCGATAAAATACTGCTGGATATCGCCCATCATCTTCAAAGCAAACTCGGTCGAGAAAATACAGGTATTCTGCCCCTGATCCTCCTTTAGGATATCTGCCTGAACCGTGCCGCGCACCGTCTGCAGAGTGCAGGTTTTGATTTCAACGTACTCGTCCTGATTCGGCTCGCGGCCCTGCTTCTGCCGGAACAGATCCACCTGCTGGTCAATGGCTGTATTCAGGAACATCGCCAGCATCATCGGCGCCGGACCATTGATCGTAATCGAGACGCTGGTGGAGGGCGCACACAGATCGAAACCGGCATACAGTTTTTTAACATCATTGACGGTGCAGATCGAAACACCGCTTTCTCCAACCTTACCGTAAATGTCAGGCGGATAATCCGGGTCTTCACCGTAGAGCGTCACGCTGTCAAAGGCTGTCGAAAGCCGTTTGGCACCATCATCCTGGCAAAGGTAGTGAAAGCGCCGGTTGGTCCGTTCCGGGGAACCCTCGCCGGCAAACTGGCGCTTGGGATCCTCTTCGGCCCGCTTGAAAGGAAATACTCCGGCCGTGTATGGAAAAAAACCGGGCAGGTTTTCCTTCATGCTCCACTTGACGATTTCACCCCAATCCTCGAAGTCCGGTACGCAGACTTTGGGAATCCGGGTACCGGAAATAGTTGTGGTGTAAAGTTCGCTGCGGATCTCCTTGTCACGGACTTTGGTTACCAGGACGTCCTTACGGTAGGAGTCCTTCAGCTCTGGCCAACCGTCAAGAATCGTGCGCGTTTCCTCATGCAGCTTGGCTTCGTAGTCAGTAATAAGCTGTTTCAAATCAACGTTGTTGTCGGCACGTTCTCCCAGCATGCTGCGGGTGCCCTTGAGTTGAAACAGACAACGGGCAACCCCTGCCTGCCCAGCCGAATGCTTTCGATAATTGCGCACCGCCAGTACAATTTCTCCCAGGTAATGAACCCGGTCGGGCTGAATAATATATTTTTTGAGACTTTCCCGCTCGGTGATTTCTAAACTGGATTTCCAATCCAGACGTTTCTTGACATTGATCGTATCGATGGCCGCCCGGTACAGCACGTTGGTACCCGGATCGTTGAATTGCGAGGCGATCGTGCCGAAGACAGGTAATTCTTCATCGGCTACCTCAAACAGGTTTCGATTGCGCTGATACTGTTTGCGTACGTTGCGTAACGCATCCTCGGCTCCCTTGCGGTCGAACTTGTTCAGCGCCACCAGATCAGCAAAATCCAGCATATCAATTTTCTCCAGCTGGGTCGGCGCCCCGAATTCACAGGTCATGACATATAGCGAGGCATCACAGATATTGACGATTCCGGCATTGCCCTGGCCGATACCGGAGGTTTCCACAATTATCAGGTCGTAGCCGGCAGCCCGCACCACATCAATCGCATCCTGAATCGCCTCGGAAAGTTCGCTTTGTGACTCGCGGGTAGCCAGTGAGCGCATGTAAACCCGATCTGTATTGATCGAATTCATCCGGATGCGGTCTCCCAGCAGGGCCCCTCCGGTTCTCTGGCGTGACGGGTCAACGGCCAGAATTGCTACGTTCTTGTCCGGAAAATCGCGGATGAATCGTCGGACCAGTTCATCGGTGATTGAACTTTTACCTGCCCCACCGGTACCGGTAATGCCAAGTACCGGTACCGCACGCCCCAACGCACGAATACGCTCCCTGACAGCCCCATAACCCTGCGAATGTTCGTGTACTGCCTGCTCGGCCAATGTTATCAGCGTGTTGACAGCCCGCACGTCACGTTCCTTGAGCCGCCCGATCTCAACCTCCAGATCGCGCTCAATTGAGAAATCGCAAAGTTCCATCATATGGTTGATCATCCCCTGCAGTCCCATGCGGCGACCATCTTCAGGAGAGAATATTTTGCTGACACCAAAACCCTCTATTTCAGCAATTTCGTCCGGGACTATCACACCTCCGCCGCCGCCAAATACACGGATATGACCAGCTCCGCGTTCTTCCAGCAGATCTCGGACATACCTGAAGAAAGCGACATGGCCGCCCTGGTAGCAGCTGACCGCAATCCCCTGGGCATCCTCCTGAATGGCAGCGGTGACAATCTCTTCCACAGAACGGTTATGGCCCAGATGAATCACCTCGGCGCCTGATGACTGCAAGATACGGCGAATAACATTGATCGTGGCATCGTGGCCGTCAAACAAACTGGTGGCGGTCACAAAACGTACTTTGTTTTTGCTGTATGGCTGTGGGAAGGCTACATGCATGATTATTCTCCGGCTGATAATGTCAGAGCTGTTTTATTTAAACGGCAACGACAGGCAAGAAGTCCATTTCAAATGGTGAATTCCCAGGCACACCAGTACTCCTCCGGATGCTGGTCAGGAGGACAGGCAAGGCAGTTGGTCTTGATGCGCGGGTCGATGGCTTTGGCAAACTCGGAATACTCGACAATCCCGACCGACTTGCAGGGATGGTCCGCCAACCCCTTTCGCTTGCGGGCCGACTGTACCCGGCAATCCAGCATACGGAACACAACCCGCGAGTCGCTCTGTTCGATCACATCCTGCAGATTGAGACGGGCATAGAAGCGGTGCTTCAAGCACTCCACCAGCGCCGGGATGCCGCCGCCCGGTTTGATTCCGAGACGATCCATGATCCGCTTGGCCTCGATCACCGTGAAATATCGCCAGGCTTCCGTGTCAACATCAACCGCCACGTCCATGCCGTAGCGTTTTTCCACCGCCTGGAACCAGACTCCGTCATGGGCCAGCCAGTTTTTTGCATCGTCAACGATAATCTTTATCAGCTCTTCCTTGCTCAAATCATAAAGAAGGCTGACCCCTTCATCACCCGCACGCTCGACGCTTGACATAAACATCCCCCCTTCTGATATTGTTAAATCCAGGTTTTAGATCTTGCAATCTGTACAGGAATATAGTATTTCGCTTACGTACGTGTCAAGCAATAATAAAACAATTTTATACCTAATTACTTTATCAGTACACCTGTTCGGCTTCGCTACGCCCCATCCATAAAAAACTGCTTGTATATATTCAATTACGTGGATAGTCTGCAACCGGAACATCCAAGCGATAAACATGGAAACAGCAACTTATTCCATTTTTAAATCAAGTGTGAAATCAAGGCTGCGAAGATTGAGGCGACGAAAGCATACAAATAATATGTTGAATAGCCGAAGACGAGCCAACGAAGATAGCGCCTTGATTTGGAAATGGAATTACTAACCAGGAGTGCCAGACTATGATGACAAAAGAAGAAGCGAGAGAATTTACATCCAGGTGGCTACCGACCTGGACTGGAAACAAACCGGAGAACCTGATCGCATTTTATGCCGACGATGCCTTTTTCCTTGATCCGGGCCGCCCAATGGGGATCCGCGGCAAGGACGAACTTTTTGCCTATTTCACAAAAGTTTTGGGCAACAACCCGACTTGGGTCTGGAATCAGATCGAGCCGATTCCGCTTGAGAACGGATTTGTAAACAAGCTCGCGGCAAAGATCCCGGTCGGAGAGAAGATTGTAGAGTGCGTCGCACTATGTTTTTTGCAGTTCAATCAACAGGGGAAAATACTGAGAAATGAAATTTACTTTGATCGAACCGAACTGATCCGGGAAATAAACAAGTACCGGCAATCCATAGCTCATTGAGAAGCAAACCGGTTTGATGGCAGCATTACAGACCAGCGGGTCCATCGCATATTGCGTGGACCCGCTGGCCCGAAAGCAAACCCCAGTCAAATGACGGTGCACTGCGGACGTCTAAAAAGCAAGTCCATTTCAACCACCTGTAATTTATCCACTTTTACAAACACCAGGATTTCAAACCAAGTCATTTAGCCATATAACTAGCAGCCCGTCTCTTTTCACAACCTTTCACAGCCAACTCACAGCACCCAGCCACCACCCTCCCGAGCCGTTTATTTATAACGGGCTGTTTTTGTGTGTATTTTTGTCGCGGCAAGCTATTATTGGATAGTTGAGTCTTTTGGACTTTAATTTGCATATACCCAATTCAGATAAACAACGGGCCAATATACAGTCTTAAGCAGCAGGGAGGACAGAAATGACAATGCTAACTTCGATAATGGTCATGCTTTCAGTTACTCTAGTACTGATAATGGTTCCCAGAATCTATGGCAGTTGGCTGCTGTTGAAAGAGTCTGCAGAAGAAGGAGATCTGGACAGACTCAACGACCTGCAAAACCAGCATAATGAGTGGATTATCCGTCATCTGTGCATGGCATTGCTGGCCCTGGGCTTCGTTGTGGTAATCAAATACCTGCCCGAACTGGAAGCATATTCACAAACAGCCTCGGCAACAGCGGTTTATAGCTTCATTTCCCTGACCTTTGCAATTGTAGAATCGCTGCTGGCCCAGAAAATCTCCGGTTTCTCGACAGCAACCCTGCAGCCGGCAAAGCAACGCCAAAAGATAAACCGTCACTTCTGAAACCGGCTAAACATCACTTAAATCAAAAGGGGCTTGCGCTGGCGAGCCCCTTTTTTCTTGTAAGACAATCACGACTCTGTTTTCAGGCTGTTTCCCCGATACCCTCCAACTGCAACTCCTTGATCGCCATCTCACGCATCTTGAACTTCTGGATTTTACCGGAAGCCGTCATCGGATACCCGTCCACAAATCTGATGTATTTGGGGATCTTGTAGGCGGCGATTTTATCCTTGCAAAAGGCCCTGACCTCCTCCTCGGTCATCTCCACACCTTTTTTCAGAATGATGGCGGCCATCACCTGCTCACCGAACTTTTTGTCCGGGACGCCATGCACCTGCACATCGGAAACCTTGGGATGGGTATAGAGAAACTCTTCGATCTCGCGAGGATAGATGTTTTCCCCTCCCCGGATGATCATATTCTTGATTCGACCGGTGATTTTGCAGTAACCGTTTTCATCCATGATAGCCAGGTCACCGGTATGCAGCCAATTATCGGCATCAATCACCCGGGCGGTTTCATCCGCCATTTTGTAGTAGCCTTTCATGACATGGTAGCCGCGGGTGCAGAGTTCGCCCTGCTTGCCGGGCGGCAGCGCCTGGCCTGTTTCGATATCAATGATTTTAACCTCCACATCCGGCAGCGAACGGCCGACGGTGGCAACCCGCAGCTCTAAAGGGTCATCGGTGCGGGTCTGGGTGATAACCGGCGAGGATTCCGTCTGGCCGTAGGCGATTGTGATCTCGGAAGCATTCATCTGGGATACGACTTTCTTCATGACTTCCACCGGACAGGGTGAGCCGGCCATGATGCCGCTGCGCAACGTGGAAAGGTCGAAATTCAGGAATTCTGGATGTTCCAGTTCGGCAATGAACATGGTCGGGACACCATGCACGGCGGTGCATTTTTCAGCTTCGATTGTCCGCAGCACCGTCTGCGGATCAAATATTTCGACCGGGACCATGGTCGAACCGTGCGTGACACAGGCCATCACACCCAGCACGCAGCCGAAGCAGTGGAAAAACGGCACAGGAATACAGAGCCGGTCTTTCTCGCTGAACTTCATGCACTCGCCGATGTTGAAGCCGTTGTTGACAATATTGTAGTGGGTCAGCATTACCCCTTTTGGAAAACCGGTCGTGCCGGAGGTATACTGCATGTTGATGGTTTCATGGCAGTTGTGGGTCGCTTCAATCGCGCCCAGAACGACATCTGAAACATCCTGCCCCCTCTCGATGATTCTATCGAAGTTGAGCATTCCATTCGGCGTTTCATCTCCGATGAAAATCACATTCTTTAGAAACGGAAGTTTCTCGCTCGATAAATCGCCGAACTGGGCCGTTTGCAATTCTGGAACGACACTATTGATGGTTGCTACATAATCGGTGTCCTTGAAGGAGTTGACCATGAAGAGTGTCGTCGAATCTGACTGTTTCAGAATATATTCCAACTCGGATGATTTGTAGCTGGTATTGACCGTGACCAGAATGGCTCCGATCTTGGCGGTCGCAAATTGCAGGATCACCCACTCCGGAACGTTGTAGGCCCAGATTGCGACATTATCACCTTTTTTGACCCCCAACCGCAAAAGCCCCTTGGCAACCTTGCGACAGACATCGTTAAACTGCTGGTAGCTGTAGCGGAGCCCGCGCTCCGGATATACCAGCGCATCGTTATCCGGGTAACTACGCGCCATATCGTCCAGCAATCCGCCGACTGTTAATGTAAGTTGTTGTGACATGGTCAATCCTCCTTCTATCTGTTTTTCACCGATGTTATAGTCAATCAGCAGTGTTTCTGGCGCGTGCGACTTTCGAGCCAGACGGCCGCCCAAGAAAGTTGGAAATATAGGTTCCGGCGGCAATCAGGCCATCCAGGTCTATTCCGGTATGAATACCCAGTCCATTCAACATGTAAAGCAGATCCTCACTGGCCACATTGCCCGATGATCCGGCGGCGTAGGGGCAGCCCCCCAATCCGGCTACCGAGCTGTCCATGACCGAAACACCCGATTCCAGCACAGCCAGAATGCAGGCCAACGCCTGTCCGTAAGTGTCGTGGAAATGGACCGCCAAAAACTCCAGCGGGACTTTCTCCACCACAACCCGGATCAGCTCCTGGGCCTGACCGGGAGTTCCGACTCCAATCGTATCCCCCAGCGAAATCTCGTAACAGCCCATTTTCAGCAGTTGCCTTGCAACATCTGCCACGGTTTCCAGCGCCACCTCGCCCTGGTAGGGGCAGCCCAGAACGCAGGAAACATAACCGCGTACACTTATTCCGCGCTGACCGGCCGCTTCCAGCACC
>JBBQCH010000069.1:0-16102 GCA_038318485.1 Geobacterales bacterium | reverse complement strand
TAGATACTAGACCCCTCTGAAATTCGGCATCCGTTTTTCGTAAAAAGCATTTTTACCTTCCAGGTAATCGGCACTGTCATAAGCCTTGCGCCGCAGTCCCTGTATGCGCTCGAAGGTTTCCGGACTTAATGGATGTGAATTCCCGAGCAAGCGAAGCTGTTCCTTTATGACGGCAATTGCCAGTGGAGAATTTTCTGTAATCTGCCTGGCCATGGTGTAGCAGTAAGACGCCAGATCATCGGTCGGCACCAAATGATTAAGAATTCCGACCTGCAAGGCCCTTTCGGCATCGATCGGCTTTGCGGTAAAAAACATTTCACGAGCCATGCGCGGGCCGACCACGTTAATGAAGTGCAAAATCCCGGTCGAGTTGTATGGAACGCCGATTTTTGCGGGTGTTATGGCAAAGGATGCAGTGGGGCAGCCGATTGCAATGTCGCAAATGAACGCCAGGTCGCAGGCACCGCCCCAGACGCTTCCTTCAATCATGGCCAGTACCGGAGCCGGGAAAAGCTGGATTGCGCGCAGAGCCTTCTCAAGCGGATCATTGTACGAGAGGGGATCACGACCCGGAACGGGAAGTTCCTTTATATCAAAACCAGACGACCATACTTTGACGCCTGCCTTGGCACGAATTATTATGGCCCGGGCTTTATGCCGTTCAAAAAGATGAAACGCCTCGATCAATTCATTGAGAAGGTTGTTTGAAAGGCTGTTGCGGGTCTCGTCATGGTTGAATGTGATGGTACCGATCAAATCATTGTATGAGGTTATTATGAGTGACATAAATTTTTTTCCCTTAATTCGAATCATTTGGTCCACAAGTCAATTGTCGCACCTGTGGCACATCAGCGTGCATCAGGAACGTCAAGTTCCACTGAAACAGCCGTCTACTCTTCTATCGGGTCAGTATTTCTGAAGCGTATAGTCAACCCCTTCAAAAAATTCCTCAGGAACTGGTCGCCACACTCCTTATAATTCTTGTGTTCTTTATTCCTGAAAAGCGCACTCAGTTCAGATTTTGAAAGGGTAATGCCGGCCAACTTCATAATGGCAATCATGTCATCTTCCTTGAAATCAAGTGCAATCCGCAATTTTTTTAGAATGGTATTGTTTGTCAGTTCAGCATCCGGCTTTGCCGCTTGACCCACCGGAGATTCGCGTCTACCCCTTTTGTGAACGATGAAGCCATCCAGAAAAAACGTCATCAGAGGATTGCTGCATTCAATATAATCATCCTCATCTTCTTTTTTCAGAAACTTGATCAAAGTTGGCTGTTCAATATTGCAACCGGAAAGCTTGAAAATTTCGACCATGGTTGGATTGCTGATATCATGAGCGTAGCGCAGTCTGCGCAGAATATCGTTGTTTGTCATTAGAAGCTCCAGTAAGATTTATTTAGTAAAAAAGTGATTTCCTGCGTTTATCAAACTTATGCATATTGCAACGGTCCAAAACAAGAAGTGATAGGCACGCATTGTTCAAGCACAGTCAAACCAATAACCTACTATTATATACCGATAAATATTTTTTAAACAATCTGTTAATATACGCTTTTCGGTGCTATATTAATTACAGTAGTAAAGTAGAAAATTCTGTCAAAAGGAGGGCGACATTATCGAAGAAACTCCACCCGACAGGGAACCAAAAGGAAGAGAAGTATCGCTCCGGAGGCAAGTGGGGCCGGAATAATCCTTGAAAAGGAAAAAATATAATTAAAAACCAGGAGCCCGCCCAACATATGGCGGGCTTTTCATTTATCCGGTCCAGCATTTGAGGATTTTTTTTGATCTGTTTTTCGGCTGACAAGCTCTTCAATCCACATGGAAAGCGCCTTACCGCTTTTCAAAGTTTCCCCGGGTATGACCAACTTGTTTCTTGAAGCCAAATCTTTGGCGTACTTCAGCTGTCCTTCGCTCGGTCCCACGCCCGCTCCACGAACCGGTGGGACCGAAAAACCCATTTTATTATGAACACCACGGCAAAAGCGCTGCCAGGTTTCCTTGTTTTCGACCACCAGATCAAGAAAACCCTCCATTTTGCTGGTCAATTCGTAGTCTATCACCCAGGAATGCTGACCCCTTAAATAATCAATCAAAGTTTCACCGGGCGGCATCGGAACGACTTTTCCCTTTTCCTCTTTTACATAACCCCGATCAGTAATATTTTTGGTGATGGCGGCATAGGTGGATGGACGACCAATTCCCAACTTTTCCAACTCCTTCACAAGAGAACCCAGAGTAAACCGTCCGGGAGGCTTGGTCTTTTTCTCATCAAGGATTTCCTTAAGCTTCGGCACCAGCTCACCGACCTCAACCGGCGGCAACAACTGCAGTTTTTCGTCGTCTCCCTTTTTTTCACTTTCCTCGTCAAGCTCAGCGTAAACTTTGAGAAAACCGTCGAAGAGCAGAACCCTTCCCGAAGCCCTGAATCGTTCACCGACAACATCGAAAATCATCGTTGTCGAATCGAATCTGGCCGGCGCCATCTGACTGGCAACAGCACGCTTGAAGATCAGCTCGTAGAGCCTGGCATGTTCCTGGTTCAAACCCTCTTTCCTGATGATGTCGGCAATATCGGCTGTTGAGTGCATATGGGTGGGACGGATGCCCTCATGCGCGTCGGCCTGCGAATTTTTGGATTTGTGCTGATGCGGTTTTGGTGGCAGGTAATCAGCTCCAAGAGTTTTCCCGAGGAACTCTCTGATTTCGGCTATAAAGGCATCGTCCATCCGGACGGAATCGGTACGGTGGTAGGTGATGATCCCGTGGTCGAACAGCGCTTGAGCCAACTTCATGGTCTGTTCCGGAGTATATTTCAGGCGGACGGCGGCCGCGGCCTGAAGGTCAACCGTTGTGAAAGGCGGTTTGGGTGATTGCTTAACCTCTTTCCTGACAACCTTTTCAGCAAGGGCAAGAGTTTCCGCCTTGATAACGGATATGATCGCCTCTGCATCCGATATCTGCTCGAATTTGCCTTTGACGTGACGCGCCAGAAACTGGACACCATCCTTGTCCAGCTGGATATCCAGCATCCAATACGGAGACGAGACAAAGCTGCGAATCTCCCGTTCGCGATCGACCACCAACCTCACCGCCGGGGACTGCACCCTGCCGACGCTGTACTTGCCGCGCAGGCTCTTGCTGGTGATTGGCGACAGGATATACCCCACCAGACGGTCGCCGATTCTGCGCCCAAGGAAAGCGTTATAAAGCCCGGTGTTGGTCTTCTCAAAAGGAACCGCCTTGGCCAGGGACTCCTTGAGCCCCTTCTCGGTAACCTCAAATATCTCCATCCGCAGACACTCTTTGGCGACCTCTTTGACCTCTTCGTAAATATGGCAGCTGATGGCATAACCTTCCCGGTCCGGGTCACCGGCCAGCATAACGGTTTCGCCCTTTGCCGCCGCACGCAACTCCTTCGGCAGGTTGGCCTTCTTCTCGTGATAAACGAAAGTCGGCTCGTAGCTCTTCAAATCAACGCCAATCGAGGCATCGGGAAGATCCTTGAAATGTCCCACAGTAGAGATGGTTTTCACCTTGAGGATAGACTGAATTTTCTTCGCCTTGGTTGGCGATTCCACGATAATCAGCATGGTTTGTGACGCATATTGAACTCCATAAGCACCTGTCAAACGATTCAGTTCCAGACATACTCAAAATCAACTGGCGAATTTAATTTAAGGGGTGTATTTCTAATAATACAGCAGTTACAATTTCATTATTTTAGGTATCGTCATGTTTTTAAAAAAGTTATCTGAAGAGGCCCTGTTTTCAATTATCATAATAATAGCTGTACTGATGATCACGGTGGCGTTTTACCTGATCAGCCTTTTCAACGAATCCACATCTCCGCCACCCAAACCTCGCGAGATGACAGTTATTGTAACCGAGCCGGGGAAAAAACAAATTCTGGCTAAACTACAGCCCCAATCTGTCATTAAAAGTGTCCGAGAAGCCATCAAGCAGGGAAACAGTTCGACCGCATACATGCAGCTAAGTAATATGTCTAAAGACTCACCGGAATACGAAGAGTTACGTAAGGTTCTTGAAAAAGAAGCAAAGGCGTCGAAGCGCCCCGGAATAAGAAAAGTAGCCGACAAACCTCAGGATCTTGTTAAATACTTCGATGAATCCTCACCCCGTGACAAGTCGGCCGATGCTTTTTATGTTTACCTGGTAGACATCTACGGCACGATCTGGCCAAGGATCTGTATTCAGTCTGTTGCTAAAATACCGGTCAACATCAAAAGTTTCAGCATAAATGCAGACGGCAAAACATTCAGACTTCACCCCCATGTGATCAAAACAGAAAAACAGCAGAACATGGTCGCCGAATACTACGATGAACTGCTAGACAAACAATCATACACTGCACTGCAGGCCCTTCTCAAATCTCGAAAAGCCATTCTCACCAGTTTTGGCACAAAAGAAGAACTGAAACGCGTGATCAGTGAAAAGGAAAAAAAAGGGCTGACCAGAATACTGGATGCCTATGCAGCGCTAGGGGGTAACTTCGCGTTCCTCCAACCTGCAGCTCCTGTCGTACCCCACCAGACCAGTCGCCCAAAATCAGTAGTTAAATAGTTCTACTTCACCGCACCAAAGCGCCAAATATGGCCCACCCCAGGACACCGATTGTCGCGGCTGCACAACAGACCGCCAGGACTTTGTGGACCCACGATTCCGGTCGACGGTCGTTATACCCGGCTATCAAACCGATCAGTACACCGCCAATCACTCCACCGGCATGTCCCCAATTGTTGATACCGGGAAATATAAAACCGAAAAGGAACAGACTGAAGATCCAGCCCCCCACCTCGCGGTAGACAGAGTTACCGTAAGCGCCCCCCCTGGTTTTGCCATAATAGAGCATCGCGCCGATCAGAGCGCAGACCGCCGCCGAAGCACCAATCGTAAAGGTCACCCCGGCCAGGTAGGAAACGCCAAATCCGAAGATGCCGCCCAACGTGTAAATGATCAGCAGACGGCTGGGACCGTACTCGCTTATAACCAGAGGCGCTAACTGGCGCAGCGCCATCATATTGAAAATAATGTGCAGAAGGCCGCTATGCAGGTAATTGGCGCTGAGCAGCGACCATATCCGCCCGTAATAATTTATCGGGAAAGTACCGGTGGCGCCCAAAAGCAGCAGAGAGGTCTGCCCGGGCGACATGAATCCGCCACGCCCGTTACCGCCGATCATCAGCGACAAAGCAAAATACAGTACATTAAGCGTGATGATCGCCTTGACCAAGCCGTCACCGCCTACACCGCCACTCTGGGTCCAGTTTATCAGGTGCCACCAGGAAGCTGAACGGGAAGTTCCGCACCATGAACAGACCGTTTCTTCGCTGCCCACCAACTTGCGGCAGCGAGGGCACAATATTGCCCGTTGTGTCATTTTATACCTCTTACTTTTCTTTCTGGTAAACAAGAGATCAAGAAACATCCGGAGATGATATTCGTTTTGCAGAGTCTTTAAATATCACAAACCGGTTGCGGTATAAACAGCATTCGGTCCCGACAGTTAAATCAGCAATCAAAAACACGTTGTCCAGATTGGAACCATAGACTTAATTCGTCATTTCATGATGTGGCAGGATATGTCAGCAAATCAGCATGCCGGGCATGCGGCAGGAAGCTTTGGCAGGTTAAAAGTCCAGATATTTGACATCAGAAGAAAAAACCAGTCTAAAAGCATTCCTCAGAGAGGCGCCACATTCGCCGAAGAAACAATCAACTTGAACTTCCCCATCCGACGGGGGTCTCGTTCAAACCGTTCAAGAATCTGAACCTGCATAACTGGGCATTGCGCTCCAAGGGCCTCCAGACTCGACTTCAAATGTACCTTAACCTTCTCTGACACCTCCGCGCCGACTGCCTTGTCCTGCAGAACCAGGCTGATATGTAGACCACCAACATCATGAACAACCTGGTACTGTTTGACCTCCTTGACGGTCCCCATCGCTGTATAAAAACAGACCGGGTGGACAGGCACCTTGTGCCCTTGCTGACTATCGAGATGGATAATATCGTCACTCCGTCCGTCAATACTGGAAATGAGCCTAAAAGGAAGACCACACGGACACTTGTCAGTTGATATGGTCAGCATATCAGATACTTCATATCTTATAATCGGCTGGGAATAGTTGAAGAGATTCGTTATCAGAAGTCTGGACCCTGGTGAACCATCAGGGACCGGCTTGTTATGCTCGTCTACCACTTCCACAATGAAGAGGTCTTCAAAAACATGCACCCCGCGATGGCAGGAGCAATCAGATCCTAATATAATTCCTGCTTCCGTCATTCCGTAGATATTGAATGGCTGAATCCCCCAGGCCTCCTTAATGTTCCCCTCCATATCCTCCGTGCAAACTTCACCAAATGTCGAAATGACCTGCGGATTAATCTTGAGGCGTCCTTCAATCTGCTCCCTTGCCAGGAGAGAAGCTATGGAGGGATAGGTTGAAAGGAATTCAGGCTGGAATTTGTTCAAGGCAGCAACATGCTTATCAATGCCAAGCGTAGCGTCCAGCCGCAGCGACTTCATCAAGCCAATTTCGCTGCTGATTGCCATGCGATAGCTCACATGAATTGGATTGTCTGCCCCAATTGTACAAACCTTCCTTCGGTTGGGCAGACGAGGCGTCAGCCCCATGAATTTGCCGCAGCGCAAGAATGCTGCCAGTGCAGTGCTCCATTCCTTTCTGTTGGAGACAAAAACTCCCTTGAGACCGGAACTTCCGCTTGTTGTTGTAACGCGGTACTCTCCCAGATAATATTCATCGCTTGTGAGTTGCCCGATATGTGTCTGAAGCTCGGACAGCTTCAGCCTGGGATCTGTCACAAAGCTGTCGTAATCCTCCATCATTGACTTCTTCTCTGTAACTGGCAGATCGCTGAGAGCAACCTTATGAGTTTTGATATCTCCATAGAGATTCCTGTAAAAGGAGGAGTGGCGTGCGGCATATGTAACCAGCGAGGATAGTTGTTGCTGCTGATAATTCTGCAAATTCTCCCACGTACGCATTTCAAGATTGTTCAGTTTTCTCTGAATGGAAAGCGCCCTGACAACATCATTAATCCGCTTTACGGGGTCTAAAAAATTAAACGGCATAGATCCTATTGCCTCCGTTAGGCTGTACTTCCGGGCATTTCACAGTTTTCACCAGATATAATCCCTGGCAATATCCCGTTTGTCCCTGCCGGCCAGAATATGCATGATTCGCATCTGCTTGACCTTGATCGGCGACAGCGAGCCGAGCGGGATATAGACGATCTGTCGGTCAAGCCGGGCGGCCATCTGTTTGAAGATGCTGCGGGGCGGTTTCACTGCGACATAGACCACATATTTCTCGATCGAATAATCCAGGGCCGCCATCAGCAATACCTCGGCCCGACTGGCAGCCATCTGGTAATCCGGATCATCCCAGACATCCAGCATGCGCCGCGGCGGGTAGGAAAGCAGGAAACCTCCATATTCGCAGCGGCAGATGCCTGGCCCAACCACATTACCGGCCGGGTCGGTGGCATAGAAGGCCATATCCGATTCCTGATCATGTTCACCCAGCCAGGTCATGCAGTATGGATATTTCTGGTTGCGAAGATCATCATCAAAAATCACCACCAGGCACCCCACCCCGCCCTTGGCCCGCTGCTGCTCACGGACATAGATCGCACCTTCGTGAATATTGCGCATGGTTTCCCGAATATCGATCCCGTCCAGCATGGAACTGCTGAATTTTTCGCTACGGGTCAGCTCTTCGGAAAGCTGCATGCTACCCTTGCGCTTCAGGAAGCGGCCATAATCCTCGATAGCCAGATCCTCCGGCGGATAGGAGCAGATCGAAGGATCGTCAAAACCCTCCAGCCATTCACCGGGACGCCGTTCCCGTTTGCGTTTCAGGAAGCCGAAGCGAGAAAGCCCCTTCTCCCGTTTCTGGCGAGGACGAAAGCGGATCTGGCGACTGCCGCCCCAGATTTCTTCCGGATAAATCCGGATCGTAGCCAGATCACTGGATTCGGACTGCCATGGATAACAGACCGCCAAACGGCAGAACGCATAGGCAAAATTGTCGTCAACACAACCGCGGGCAGCAGCCAACAGTTGAAAAAGATCCGGCAGCAGCATTCCTCCGCTTAAAGCATAGTTGCGGGCGAAGCGGAAGAAAGCCCGTTTTTGCCAGAGATGCAGGTTTTCACCGGTTTCCTGGCGATAATGGAGGGCGGCTTCGCTGAATAGCCGGTAGATGACCCGCTGCCGGTCGAGGAAGCCCCCCTCGCGTCCCAGATGGCGGGCGGTTCGGCGAATGGCGTTATCCAGCAGTTTTTCTTCAGGAACTTCCTGTTTGCCGCCGTTGATCAGCTCCAGGGCATGAAATCGTTTGCGCAGCCCGGCACCGTTCTCCTCCGGTTCATCCGGCAGCGGACCGCGGCGATGTTCATAGACCGCTGAAAGAAAGGGAAACTCGGCCAGAATTTCGCCGCAGGACTCGGGGTGCAGATTGAAGACACTGACCCCCTCGCGGCGAACCCGGTCCAGCGGCGCCGCCAACGGGGTGTCGTAAAGATGTTTGATCCGCTCCAGGTGGGCCATGCCGCAAACAAAGAGAACCCGCTGGTGCTGGCGGGCCAATCCCTGCAGTCGAAAGGCCATTCCCTGTTCGCGGCGCTGATCCTCGCGGCAGGGTTGTTGATCGCCGCAGGCGGCACGGTATTCATGGTAGTAGGCTTCCAGGCCGATGCGGCAGATACTGTAGGAGTCAGGCAGCTGTTCATGGTGGCGGGGGTAGCTGTCACTGTCCACGTCGATGAAATGCAGCGGCAGCCCATGCTCCAGAGCCAGGCGGGCTGCCTCCACCAGGGGATCGGCCGGTTCCACCAACAGATAAACGGTTTCACCTGTTTCAGCGCCTTTCTTCGGCTCGGTCTGGTAGCTGAGGACCGAAATCTGCGGAAGGCGTCGCAGGGCTCTTAGAAAAGAAACCTCCAGCGTATGCGGCAGTTCGACCGCCACCGCCTCCGGCCGGACCCGCTGAAAAGCCATCCGCACCAGTTGGGCGAACTCCATCCGGTAATGCAGAATCGGCAGGGCCTGAATTGGGCCGAATTTTTCAAGAAAAAGGCGTCGGGACATGCTTAAACCAGATAAGGCAGGGCTTCTTCCCCTAGAATTCGCTCTACGGAAAGGCGCAGCAGGTCGCGGGGTGGCTGTCCGCCGGTGGCCGACATCTTGAGGGCATAGCGGGCAATGTTTATGCCATCCCGAACCGAGTAAAGTTCGTCAGCCGCATGGGAGCGTTGCAGGAAGTCCACCACATATTTCAGGATGCCGCTGTCGGCAAAGGGGAGATTCTCCTGCAGAATAACCAGTTCCTCATCAGCCTCTGGAAAATCGATGTAGATCTGGGGCTGCAGACGGGAATGGATGTATTCCGGGATTTCAAAAGTCGAGGCATCCTCGTTCATCGTCACCACGATCCGGAAATCGCGCTTGGCAGGAATCCGCAGTCCGGTCACAATCGACTCCACATAGCGGCGGTCATCCAGCAGCGGCGCCAGGGAAGCCCAAGCCTTCTCGCTCATGCGGTTGCCCTCGTCCAGAATCAGTATCCCACCGGTCAGCATGGCTGACACCAGCGATGAGGCGGCATACTGGATCTTGCCGTCCGGTCCGATCACCGGAGTCACGATCAGATCCTCGGGACGGGTGTCCATCGTGGCCTGATACAGGTAAACCGGCCGCCCCAACCGCTTGGCGGCAGCGTAGGCCAAGGTCGTTTTCCCTACCCCCGGCTTGCCGATCAGGCGCGGATTGAAGGGTATGTCCCGCTCGTCGATCACCATCCAGGCCGCCAGCAACTGACGCAGCAGCTCTTCCTGACCAACCCATTTCAGATTAAGCTCTACCGGCCCGGCCAGCGAGAGAGTTACGCCATCCAGTGTTACCTGTTTCATAATAAAAACTCCATTTTTTGCCTTACAAAAATCATTTATTTGAACGCCGCAACCTGCGCCTGATAGATCGTCACCGGCACATAGCGCACGGCAAACTCGACCGTGCATTTAGAGCAGGCCACAAAGAACGGCTTGCCGTTTTTGCCTTTGTCCAACGCCAGTTCATGCTTGTGATTGCAATAAGGGCAGTTGGCAATTACAACGCTTTGCGGCAACGGTTTGGCTTCTGATTTCTTGACCACTTTGACCGATTTCACTTCGATTGAGGTGTCTACTGGTGCAGGTGGTTTAAACTCCAGCAATTGTGTTTCAGACAGTTCCGCTTCGAGCGAGGCAATCTTCTTCATTTTGGGTCGCTCCTTTTTTATCGATGTTGTTATCGGCAGGTTATCATCTTCCTGATGTACTACCGGGGCAGCCACCGGAGGGAGAATGCCCCGAATGGCCTTCTTCCAGATCGTCGGCAGGGATGTTTTGGAAAAATGCAGCGGTCTGACACCCTTCATCTTTGCGGCGCCGCCTTCGACTACGTAGAACTTGTCGCGGTATGACACCAGCATCTGGCTGCCGATCTCCGCCATCTTGAATCCCGATGAAATTTTGTTGTCCAGCCAGAACGTGACTGTTTCTTCCATGATTTATCCTCCATCTAATTTACTTTATAAAAGGCCCGTGGTATTGCAATCCGAAAGCCGGCAATTAACTTCTGCTGCAGCCCGGCCCACTCAGACTGCTGCGCCCGGCACTGCCTGCCTCGACCTGAATCCGGGTGCCGATCCGCTCCTTCAAAGCCGGAACATGGGAAATTATACCAATCAATTTACCTTCCTGCTGCAGGGCCGAAAGTGTTTCCAAAGCGGTCTCAAGAGCATCTTCATCAAGAGTGCCGAAACCCTCATCCAGAAACAACGAATCAACCCGCACATTGCGACTGGCCATGCTGGAGAGCCCCAGCGACAGCGCCAGGCTGGCGATGAAACTTTCACCACCGGACAGATTCCTGGTGGAACGGATATCACCGGCCCGATAGTTGTCGATCACATTCAGTTCCAGCGGCACAAGATTGTCACGCACCAGAATGTAGCGGTCGCTCATTTTCTGCAACTGGCGGTTGGCATGAGCTACCATCAGTTCAAAGGTCAGGCCCTGTGCGAAATTGCGGAATTTTTTGCCATCCCCGGAACCGATCAACGCATGCAGACGTTCCCAGCGCTCGCACTCCTGCTTGCTTGCTTCAATCTCCTGAAACCGTGAATGATGGCGCTGCTGCTGTTCGGCATGCTGCCGCAATCGATGGTCAAGTGCTCCCAGGGCCTTCTGCAACTCGCTCAAGCGCCCAGTCACAACCTCGTATTCTTCGCAGATCTTTTCCAGGGTCTTGTCAGTCAGATTCCGGTCCTGTTCCAGCGCCAACGCATTCCTGCGATCCTGCTGACGGGTCTGGAGCACGGTTTCAAGATTACGCAGCGATTCCGCCCATTGCAGCAGTTTATCAAAACTGTCCTGCGGCAAACAGGCCTGCATAAAAGCGGTTTCATTGGTAAAACCGGACGCAGCCAGACGCAAACACAAAGCAGGTTCCATCTCGGTCAACTGCGTTCCCCGGGCCTTGACCTGCTCGCGCAACTTTTTTATCTGCTGGTCCAAAACATCAAGCTCGGCCTGGAGTTTATTCCTGTTACGCAATGTTTCTTCACGCTGCTCACCTGCCTGCCGGAACACATCCGCCAGTCGTTTTTCCTCAAGGTCCGGGTCACGTTCTCCATAAATGTCCAGACGCTGTTCAACCAGGTCGTGTCGCTTGGCAGTCAGATTACGCACCTGCTGGTCCTTTTCAGATAAAACCCTTTCAACTTCCGTTAACAGCGCCTGCTGTTTATCCTTTTGTGCAATGACCTCAAACCGTCTTTTTTCAAGGTTTTCCCGGGTCTGTGTCCATTGCTGCCAGGCGCTGCGCCGGGCTGTCAATACTGCAAGCATCTCATCGGCTTTATCCGGATCAACATCTCGAAAACCATATGGCTCAACGGCAAGTTCGAGCGAGGCTTGTGCACAATCAAGATCGTCACGCAGAACGACTGACTCATTTTCCTGGCGCTTGAGTTCAGCCAGAGCGGTTTCGTGTCCCAGGGCTGCGGCAAGCCGCAATTTCTCGTGTCTGGAAAGATCATCCTTATTCTTATCCAACAGGTTCCTGGAGGTCTGTTCCGAGCGTTCGATCTGTTCTGCCTGATTAATTACATTGCGCAGCTTAACCAGTAATTCCTGACACGATCCTGATTCCTGCCGAACAGCATTATCCCTGTTCTCCGCGACACAGTCGAGACCAAGCTCGCTAAAACCGCTTCTGCAGAAGTTTTCATCTCGCTCCCGGCGTTCCTGACATTCGGACTGATCCTGCTTGAGCTGTTCGAGATCTTTGTTGACAGCTACCAGCGCAAGCCTGGCATCAGTCAGCTGCTGACTGACCCTTTCAGATTCGACCAGGCCTATTTCCAATTCCTGCTGTACCGCATCCGGCTGCGGAACATTGCCGACGGCATAGGGATGTTCACTGGAACCGCACAACGGGCAGGGCACCCCATCAACCAGTTGCCGTCGCTCCTCTTCCAGATCCCGTACCCGGTTCAGCAGCACTACCTTGTCCCGCAACTGCTTGACGATCTGCTGTCGCAGCAGATGTTCACCAGCCAGTTTTTCCTCCTGCTGCAGCAGGTTCTGCAGTTTCTGCTCAAGTCCTACGAACCGCACCGTCAATTCCGCCAACCGCAGTCCTTCTTCTTCGATCCGCGCAACAGCTTCGCCAAGAGTTGACAGGCGATTGAGACGGATTGAAAGAGTTTCAGCCTGGTCACGCCAGGCAGACATTTCACGCCCCTGTAGCAGTGCTCCGCGGGAACTGATCAGCCCAGCCAGATTTGCCTCGGCTTCAGTGACCATCTGCACGGCAACCTTACAGGCAATTTCGGCCTGTTCAAGAACCACTCTGGCATCAGATATGGCAGCGGTCTGACTGTTGAGCTTTTTTTTATTATTGTGACATTGCAGGTCAAGTGTTTTGACGTTCTTAAGCTGCTGTTCGATACCTGCCAGAGCTTCGACCAATCCAGAATCGGCCTTATTTTCGTCCAATTGCAGCGCCACCGTTTCCAGCAGTGTCATGGATTCACCCAGAGACTCATCGCAAGCTGCGATAGCCAGTCGGTAGTCGCTGTTCTGCCGTCTTATGTTTTCAATTTCGTTAGATAGAGCTTGCAGCCGGCTCAATGATTCAGCAAGCCTGGTGTCCAGTTCCCGCGTGGAACGGATCAACACTGCCTCTTGTGCCTGTTCGCTTCCGGCCTTGCCCAGATCAAGCTCAGCCTGTTCCAAAGCATCAAAGGATACCTGCCAAAGCTGTTGAAGCCGGGGCATACATTCCTCCGCTTTGGTCAGTTCGGCCAGTTCCATTTTCTGCTGTTTGCGAATCGCATTTAGATGGGCATACTCACCGGCAATCTTCATCGCCCGATCAGCCAGATCCAGTCGTTCCAGTTCCGGAGCTGCCTGATTTTTTTCTGCCATGAAGTTCTGCCACTCCTGATCAAGCTGCAGCAGTTCAAGATACAGGGCAGCTATCCGTTCACGCCATAATCGTGATTCTTGAATGATGCGAGCCTCGGCTTGCACCGCTATTTCACGTCCTTGCAGCTCAGCTGACTCACTTCGCAGAAGCTGCTCCTCTTCAGGAGTCAGCAACTGAATTCCGTCAAGATCAGAGCGCAGTTCCGACAACTTCCTACGTTCTTCCGTAGTACGTTCGTGAACCTTGATTGAGATCCGGCTGTATATTTCGGTGCCGGTAATCTGCTCGAGAATCGGAGCACGCTGATCGGCTCCGGCCTGCAGGAATGCGGCAAAACCTCCCTGGGCCAACAGCATGGAGCGGGTGAAACGGTCAAAGTCCATTCCGGTGACTTCTTCCACCCTGGAGGCGACCGCTTTCAGTTTTGATTCCAGTATCAGCCCGCTTACAGCTTCGGCAATCTCATGTTTAGGCGACTGCAGCTGACCGTCGGCCAGCCTGCGCGAGCGGTGCTGGCTCCAATGGCAGCGGAAACGTCCCTTGGCCGTTTCAAATTCAATCTCAGCGAAACATTCGCCGGTCTGACGGGACATGATTTCGTTATCGCTCTGGGTAATCCGGTCCAGACGTGGAGTCCGCCCATAGAGCGCCAGACAGATAGCATCCAGGATCGTTGTCTTGCCGGCGCCGGTCGGCCCGGTAATGGCAAAGATGCCGCTGGAAACAAAGTCGGGATGCGTGAAATCAATATCCCAGGTTCCCGCCAGTGAATTCAGATTTTTGAAACGCAGATGCAGAATTTTCATAACTGCCCCAGCGCATCATCTTCATGCAGAGCCACAACGGCTTCACGAAAAGCGGCTACAAGTTCGCCCTGCTGTTCCTGCGGCACAGAGTGGGCCTCCAGACAACGGGCAAAGACCTCATGCGGTTCAAGATCGTCCAGAGTTTCTTCCGTAGCCATCCGGCTCAAAGTCCGTTCAGCCTTGCGAATGTCTTTTGAGCGCAGTATTTCCAGTGCCGTACCGTCAACCAACTCCTGCAATCGCTCCTGCAGATCTCCGAAAACCTGATCACCATCGTAATTAACATCAAGCAAGGTCGGAAGGCCTGTTTCTTTCAAAGTTGCAATACGCCCGACTATTTGATCCCAGTCACCACGAACAGTGCACAAAGGCTGAAAACAGGGTACCTTTATTTCCTGGACCGAAACAGCCGCATCAGACGCATCCAACACCAGAACAAGCTTGCCCTGTCCGGCTTCACCAAAACTCATCGGAATCGGAGATCCAGAATAACGGCGATGATCTGTGCCACTTACTTTCTGAGCCATATGAAGATGCCCCAGAGCCAGGTAGTCAAAACAGTCGGGGAAAACATCGGCACGCACCTGGCCAAGGGTTCCAACGTACAACTCCCGTACCCCATCACCTTCAATGGTTTGACCGCCGCTGGTAAAGAGGTGCCCCATTGCAATAATCGGCAGGTTCTTTCCCAATTCAGCGCGCTTGTTTTTGGCAAGTTCGCCTACCTGCCGGTAATGCTCGCGAAGCCCTTCAACCAGTTTACGGTCTTTGTCCTCGCTGTTTTCACCGGATTCGGCCCGACGGATGTCGCGGTCACGCAGATACGGAACAGCACAGACGATAACTTCAGGCTGGCCATCGGCATCTTTCAGCAACAGCAGTTCGTCTTGCGGATCTTCAGTCACACAGCCAACAACGTGGACATTCAGATATCGCAGCAAATCACGGGGAGCGTTGAGAAGCGAAGGTGAATCGTGATTGCCGGCCGTCACAACAACATTTCGGCAGCCGGTTCCCGCTACCCGGCACAAAAACCGGTAATACTGCTCCAGAGCCCGGTTACCGGGTGTACCGTTATCGAACACGTCTCCAGCCAACAGCAACGTTTCAATACCTTCAGCACGGATACAGTCAACCAGCCAGTCAAAAAATCGATCGAATTCCTCATATCGTTTGCGACCATAAAGCGCCCGCCCGATATGCCAATCTGAAGTATGCATTATTTTCATATTGAATAGGTTTCCATGCCTAGTTCATAACAAAATCCATACTGATAAACAAAGGAATTGTTTAAAAAATGATTGTCGATCTAAACGTTATTGTACTGTGTTTGAAGGAGTTTCACGACCACCTGCATAAATATTTTCAGCGAAACCGGTAATTCTATGTGCGTAGTTCGCATTTATTTTGTAGAATCACCGGGCATTCATGACTTGAAGAAGGCGCAATATAGTCAGACACGAAGATTACTAGGTATTTTTGCAACTTGTTCTGCTTTAACCTTAAGTTCTCAGATGGTGTTGGCGCAGACTGCACCTGAATCGGGGGTCCTCCAGCAATGATGCACAGTAAATTGGTCATGTACGGACCCGAATATTGCATGGATATGATGACACGCCGGTTGGGTTTGAACTAAGGACTTGTAAAATAATAACATGACTATTTTTGCATTGTATGTTAGCTTTTGTGCATGGATATCGAATCAGCAATCAAAGAGCGCTTTCAGAATCTTGAGTGGACAATGGATGAACGGATGCGGCGTTTATTTGCGG
>JBBQCH010000068.1:0-16174 GCA_038318485.1 Geobacterales bacterium | reverse complement strand
CTTCATTCCGTTCGACTTGCATGTGTTAGGCACGCCGCCAGCGTTCGTTCTGAGCCAGGATCAAACTCTCCAGTTTATTCTGCAAAGTTTGTAACTCTAAAACTTTTTACTGACAATTCTTTACTACAATCACTTGTCGCTACTATTCGGTTTTCAAAGACCAGAAGTAAATCAGGAGTCGCAAACTATACTCAAATAATTCCGCCGTGTCAACTACTTTTTACAAACACCGCTTTTTCTCTGAGCCACTCGCAAAACTTCCCTCTCAAAAGGGACTCGTTTTCTAACACAACACTTTCAACATTGTCAAAATAAAAATGATGAACAACTGAAAAAAATTGTAACCAAGATATCACCATATACAACAAGAGTACCAATCTAGGAACAGACGCAAGAAAGCTTATAGAAAAAATGAATCTGCAGAGCGAATCATCTGGGAAAAGTTTGAAGTCGTTGTGAACCAAAAAAACGGTATCGTCGAAGACATGGCCTTAAACCTACTTAAACACTTGAAGGGTTTTAGGCGCCTATTGCAAGCGAATCAGTTATACCAGTCGTCATACGATGACGGCTCGGTTCCCTTGATGAAACATTCCATAACCGCTCCAGGGGTTCCCTCCCTGGCCAACTTGCCGGTACGGGGATTAATAAGGACGAAAGTGACATTTTCAGGAGCCTCAAAATCTTCTGAAGGCAAGGAAGCCACCGCTTTCTGCATAAAATCCCCCCAGATGGGAGCTGCAGCTTGGCCGCCGGACCCGCCTGCACCCAGCGAACGCTCATGATCGTAACCAACCCACACTCCTGTAACCAGCTGAGGAATATAGCCAATAAACCAGGCGTCTTTTGACTCATTGGTAGTACCGGTCTTTCCGGCTACAGGGCGCCCAATAAGGGATGCCCGGTGCCCTGTACCACTTGCCACTACGCTCTGCATGAGGTTGGTAATAACGTATGCGGTTTCAGGTGAAATTACCGGCACCGGCACTGATGGCTGCATTTCCTGAAGGACAGCACCATCCGTGTCAGTAACTTTGGTAATAAAATACTGAGGCGTCAGCAACCCCTTATTGGCAAAAACCGTATATGCGACCGTTAGCTCAAACGGCGAAACCGTGGCTGCTCCCAGAGCCAATGCAAGATTAGCCGGTATAGCGGATGTGAATCCAAGTTTTTTTGCATATTCAGCCGTATACTGGGCACCGATTTGCTCCATGATCTTTACACTGACAATATTAATGGAATAAGTTAACGCCTCACGCATAGTCACCGGACCACGGAAGGTATTATCGTAATTTTTAGGTTTCCAGATTCCGCCGGCACCATCCGGGTACTCCACTTCTGAATCCACTATTATCGAAGCCGGCGTAAAGCCTTTGTCGAGAGCAGCCGCATAGATTATCGGCTTGAAAGCAGAACCGGCATTGCGCTTGGCTTGAATGGCCCGGTTAAACTGGCTTTTTCTGAAATCGTAACCGCCAACCATAGCTTTGACTCCACCGCTACGCGGATCTATCGACACCAGTGCTGCCTGAACATCCGGGGTCTGGTCAAGAGCAAACTGTCCGCCCTCCTTGTCAACCTCAGGTGAGACAACCGACACGTCAATTATCGAACCAAGCGTCAAGCTTTTATTACCCTTATCCGGCTTTCCATAGCGGTTGACCATTCCAAGCTTCCCCGCCCAAGCCATATTCCTTCGCGAGAGAATACCCTTTCGATCCCCCACCCTGACAAGAGCATCACCTTTTCCCGGATTAAAACCAACCACAACACCCTGATAAGTTTCTCCAGTTTTCAACTCGGCAGAATCAATGCCATCCTCCACCTTGTTGCAAAAAGCTTCAACGTCAGTATCACCAAGGTATTTGGTCGGTCCGCGGAACCCCTGGCGCTTATCAACCTCCTTGAGCCCCTTGCGGAGACTATCATAAGCAGCTCGCTGCATCTCGGCGTTCATAGTCGTATAAATCTTCAGACCGCCTTTATAAAGCTGGTCCTCCCCATACTTCTGCTCCAGCTGAATGCGTAAATGCTCAAGAAAATAGGCTGACTGTTCATTATTGACCTTTTTCATGGAATGAACAACGATCGGGGTTGTTCGGGCATGTTCGGCCTCGGCCGCAGTCACGTACCCTTCCTTGACCATTCTATCCAGCACGTACGCCTGGCGCTCTCGGGCTTTATCGATGTGCTTGATCGGCGAGTAGGTATTGGGCGCCTTTGGCAACCCGGCCAACATTGCCATTTCAGCCAGGTTAAGCTGATCTACATTTTTCCCGAAATAGGTTTCGGAGGCTGCTTGAACGCCGTAAGAGCCGCCACCCAAATAAATTTGATTCAAGTAAAGATAAAGGATTTCATCTTTGGAAAGTTTTTTCTCCATTTGTGTAGCCAGAATTGCTTCTTTGATCTTGCGTGAAAACTTTTTCTCGGGAGTCAACAGCATTGATTTTGTAACCTGCTGAGTGATGGTGGAGGCCCCCTCTTTCTTTCGCATGGAAAGTACATTTTTAACCGCAGCACGCATGATTCCGAAATAGTCGATTCCCTTGTGGGAGTAAAAATTGGCATCCTCAGCCGCAACAAAAGCCTGGATAAGCTTGCGCGGCATCTTATTGACCGGGACGACGATACGCCGTTCCAGATAAAACTCACCGACAAGGCTACCATCATCGCCAAAGACCTGGGAAACAATCGGTGGCTTATAATCAGCCAACCGGTCAACGCGCGGCAACCTTGCCAACAGATAGAACACATAACCGGATACACCCAATAGTACTACGACACCAATAGTGATTACAAACAGCAGCAATGTGGATAAGAAACCCTTGTTTTCTGAAATAAGCGGCATTTTTATGCCCATGATAAAAACCTTCCTGACTGTTCGTTTCAATTGTATCTGACTGAGACGCGTACTATTGGTAGCCTTGTAACATAGCATACAGCCTCAGGAATTCAAGTACAATCAGGAACTGCAAACGGTAAAACGGTACCAGATAAAATTGACAAAACCGGTTTATAGACTATATTCAACCCGACAGTTCACCAGTGCTACGAGGTCATCTCGGCAGTTCAATCAACTGTTTTAAGACACAGACACACCGCTTGCAATTTACATGGCAGCTTTAAAACTCAGGGTGTGAAACTGCTTTGCCATTTTCGATTCAGGGATCATTCCATGCGCCTTTTTAGAAAACCCAGTGTAACCAAAACCTTCAATTTCATTTCATGCCTGCTGCTGATCACCCTGTTCATGACATTGGCTTTAAGCAGCTATCGCCGCGAACAGGAATTGATCATTAAAGGGGCTGTTGATAACGCTCGCACGATATCGCAGCAGATTATCGAGACCCGCGACTATCTTTCCAGACACGTCACCAATGAACCGGAGCAAAATCCTGCCCTGATACCGCAAGTGGCAGCCAGCAACATTGCCAAACAACTGACCAGCGGTTCGGATTTTTATGTACGCCAAGTGTCGTTGCGCTATCGCAATCCCGACAATCGTCCCGATACCTACGAAACACGGTTGTTAAACGGTTTTACAGGGCCAAAACCTTTGGAAGTCTGGCAAGTTTCAAAAGAAGGTGGCAAAAAATCCCTGCGCTATATGCTGCCAATGGTTGCCGACCAATCCTGCCTGGCCTGCCACGGAAGCTATGAAAGCGCGCCTAAATTCATCCAGGCCCGCTACCCGAAAGATCATTTTTCATACGGATACCAACTGGGTGAGGTCATCGGAGCAGTATCAGTGGCCGTGCCGATGGGAAGCCTGTATCGCCAGGTCAGACACAACCTGGTCCGAGACGTCATCTATGACGGCATCGTCATGGCCATATTCATGATTCTGACCGGTTTGATTCTGCACAGGAAGATAATCAGACCGGTAAAGATAGTCGCAAACAGCATATCGGAAGTCACTCGCACCGGCAATTTTACACAGAGGGTAGAATTGAATCGTGAAGACGAAATCGGCGAACTGATAGACTCCTTCAATATACTGATGGAGGAACTCGACCACAAGACCCAGCAAAGGGTCGAATCGGAGGAGCGCTACCGCAACTTCATAGAGATTGCACAATCACCGATCATAACCTTTATGCCTGATGGCAAAATCCTTATATCAAACCAGAAGGCAGAAAATCTTTTCGGGCTGACCAAGGAGGAACTGCTGGGCCAATGCATATTCGAATTCATGGAACGTGGAGAGGATTTGAGAAGCGCAATCGCCGCCTACTTCACTGCCGGAAGCAGCAGCCTGATCGGCACAACCACCCGTCAGAAAATACGGGATGTATGTGGCCGACTTTTTGATGTTGATATGGTGATTTCGGTATCACAATCCGACCAGAACCAGATGTTCAGCGCCATTTTACGAACTACGAAAATGTGAAACATATTTTTTACGTGCCGCAAGCATGAAAATATGATAACAAAGTCACACTTTATTATTAAATTAGCATCTCCGGAGGAATTCTGAATGTGCGGTATTGTAGGTTACATCGGCGGACAGCAGGCGACGCCAATTATTCTGGAAGGGCTGAAAAAGCTTGAATATCGCGGGTACGACTCGGCCGGCATCGCCACTCTATCCTCAGGTGAATCGGCCACACGCCGCAGTGAAGGCAAACTGATCAACCTGGAAAACCTCCTGCGTGAGCAACCGCTCTCTGGTACCATCGGCATCGGCCATACCCGCTGGGCGACCCACGGCCGGCCGTCAGAGATCAATGCCCACCCCCACAAAGCCGGGTCCGTCATCGTAGTGCACAATGGCATCATCGAAAACTATCTGCAGCTCAGAGAACAACTCAGACAGGCTGGTCATGTATTTAATAGTGATACCGACACAGAGGTTATTGCCCACTTGATCGAAGAAAAGCTGAAGACTGAAACCAATTTTGAAAAAGCCGTCCGTCTGGCACTGGCCGAACTGCGTGGCGCCTTTGCTGTCTGCATACTCAACGAAAAAGAGCCGGGCACGCTGATTGCTGCCAAGCTCGGTTCGCCCATGGTAGTTGGTCTGGGAGACGGGGAATTTTTCGTTGCCTCCGACATCCCGGCCATCCTGGCCCACACCCGCGAAATGGTATTCATGGAGGATGGGGAGATGGTCGTCTTCCACGACGGCGCTGCAAACTTCTCGACCATCGCAGGCGAAGTACTCAATAAAACCGCCCGGCACATTGACTGGTCGCCAATGATGGCAGAAAAGGGTGGATACCGGCACTTCATGCTAAAAGAGATCCATGAGCAGCCTCGAGCCGTACGCGACACCATCGCCGGAAGACTGTTGGAGAACGAAGGGGACGTATACCTGGAGGATCTGCCATTCAGTGACCGACAGCTGGCTGCCGTTAAAAGGATCGTAATCATCGCTTGCGGCACTTCCTGGCACGCCGCACTGGTTGGCAAATTCTACATTGAGGGGCTCTGCCGCATTCCGGTAGAAGTCGATATCGCTTCCGAGTTCCGCTACCGCAACCCGGTTATCGATGAAAGTACACTGGCTATCGTCATATCCCAATCCGGCGAGACAGCCGACACGCTGGCTGCGTTACGCGAAGCAAAAAAACGCGGTGCTATGAACATGGCCATTTGCAATGTGGTTGATTCCTCGATTGCCCGCGAATCGACCGGTGTAATCTACACCCATGCCGGACCGGAGATCGGCGTGGCCTCCACCAAAGCCTTCGTAACACAACTGACGGCACTATACTTATTCACAATCCGCCTGGGACGGGCCACCTGTTCAATCGACGCACCATCCGGTCAGCGCATGATTGCCGCACTCAAGCAGGTACCGGCCCTGCTGGAAGAAACTCTGAAACTGAATGACTCTGTCGAGATAATTGCAAAAAAATACATGAACGCCCGCGACTTCCTTTACCTTGGGCGCGGAAAGAACTTCCCGATTGCTCTGGAAGGCGCGCTCAAACTAAAGGAAATTTCCTATATCCATGCCGAAGGCTATCCGGCCGGCGAAATGAAACATGGTCCAATTGCCCTGATCGACGAGAATGTACCGGTTGTGGTTCTGGTACCAAAAAATAGCGCCTTTGACAAAACTCTTTCAAACATGGAGGAAGTCATCGCCCGCGGTGGCCGAGTCATCGCCCTGTGCAGTGAAGGGGACACTGAGGTGGAGGGCAGGGTCGAAACCATTATCGAAATACCGAATCTGAACGAAGATCTCGATCCGCTGCTGCTGTCGGTGCCGTTGCAGCTCCTGGCCTACCACATTTCGGTACTGAAAGGGACCGATGTGGACCAACCTCGCAACCTGGCAAAAAGTGTTACAGTTGAATAAGTTCGTTAGGACGTAAAGAAGAATTGTCTCGGTGAAATAAAGTTATATACTGGGGAATAAAGTTGTATACTGAGATGGGTCGCAGATTAATATTTGCGGCCCATTATTTTACCAATATGACTTATTGCACCCAAATTGATGATTTCCTCCACTCCTAAGGAAGGGGCCGGTCGTTCGAATCAAAACATCCGGTTCACAACTGCCACTTTGCACCCTTTTCATTTTGCGCTGGCATTTCAGCCAACCCAACAAAACTGATTTTTTATTCCACCCTCTTTGCCCCTCTGGTCCCTAGCTCATACCCCTCTGAGGCCCCCCAACAGAATTTAATGACAAGCCCCCTCCGCAAGTTCGCGCCAAAATCGAGATATTCGGTTACTGCAATAACCGAAAGCAAGATGGTGTGACAACAGTAAAACGCAGAGCATTACCTTTTCACCGGATTTAAGTATTTCTGAACAATGTAATGTGTTTTCTTGCCACCATTGATACTGAGATGATAGAACTCTGTAATTAAAGCAATGATTATTTTAATGATCACAGACTAAATGTGTCAATCGGCTTTGAAAACAGACCCATATCGGCGTCCAATGTTGACCTGCCAAAAACGTAAAATCATATAGTTTTGAATTTTGGGCGGGTCAAATTGGGCGCTGATGCCGTGTCAAACGCTGAAGCCGATTCACACCTGACTGAATAACGTCAGGTGAACCCTCAAGCAGTTAGATAGGTAAATCAATGAAAATTATTCGCGTCCTTGTTTTTGGTGCAACAGGTACAGGTAAAACAAGTCTTTGCAATGAGCTTGCAGGAATATCATGGCCTACTGACAATGGTGCGAGAGGTAATACAGATACTTCTCATATCTACCCACCATTTCAAGTTGATGATTGCAAGATTGAGGTAATCGATACGGTAGGATTACACGAAAGCTCTCACGGTACCGTTCCCGCAGAAAAAGCGGTAGTTGAACTCATAGAACTGCTTGAAAAAGCCCGAGATGGGTTTAGTCTGCTGGTTCATGTCACAAGGGCATCCCGTATCACTAAAGAACATGATGATGATTACAAATTCTTTGTAGAAAAAATGACACAAGGTGCAATTCCAGTAATCCTAGCTGTTACAGGTTGTGAGAACGAAAAGCCTATGGCTTCTTGGGTAGAGAGGAATCATGAAGCTTTTAGTCGGTTCGATTACAAGGAACTCGTCCCAACATGCTTTGCTTTGGGAGGGCAACTGGAGGAGTTCTTCGCGCCACTACGGAGTCAGTCTCGTGGAGACCTTATTCGTTCGATATTGGAGCATGCACTGCCTGAGCCAAGCAAACTTTATGGTGTCGGTACCAATAGCTCCTTCAACGAAGCACTAACCCGTATCTGGAATGAATTTATCACGCTGGCAGGTTTGTCTGACAAGTATAGGCGCCAAGCTAACGAGTCAGTGTACGCGTTAATGAAAAGAATGGGAGTACCTCAAAAGATAGCCGAAGCTGCAATTAAACATATTCCTGATCTTATGGAAGAGTTTGGGAAAAAAACTCCAATTCCATTTGGAGGGAAAATCTTGAAGAAAATATCAAAGTCTCTTCTGGAAAAACTATTAAAAAAAGACAGCTAAAATTACTAAAAAAGAGTTGTCAATATGTCAGACGGCGTTAAAAATTAGCTGTTGGTTGAATTTCAAGGGTCAGACCTACGCATTTGACAAAACAGATAATCCTACGGCGAGAACACCGAATAATCTGCCCGTGGCATACTAGGGGTGGACATGATGCCATGGTTGGCGCTATGAGCGCTTAATAAGATGAAGTGTTGCTTGGAGACACCAGATTTGTTTGGATGAGGAGGTAGGGGTGTTGGTGATGTGTATTGCCCCTCCCACTCACAAGTGGAGCTGGGCAAAATAGCAGGGGCCCTGTCATAAGTCAAGCCGGTCGGTTAAGGTGCTGAAAAAAATGATCATGACTGCCTTGACACTCATAGTGATGCGTATTACAATACGCATCAAATTACAAAGGAGGCAAATCATGCAACTCAACTACAACATATATGCCCCCAAAAAGCATGTCAACCTGACCGCCAACACCGAACTCATTGATCTGGTACGAAAAGAAAAAGGTAACCTCTCGGCTCTTTTTGAACAATCAATGATTGAATTCATCACCAAACGTGACCTTGAGCGATGGAAAGAAGACAGCAAAGCTTCTTTTGATTCTTACAATCGCATGATTGAGGAGCGCGGCACAATTGCTGATGATATCGGTCCGCAGCTCTGATGGCGCAGTTTGATATTTACAAAAACCCTGGAATGCGAACCAGCAAGCAAGCTCCTTATCTCGTTGAAATCCAAGGGAGATTCGTTGAAGCGCTGGCTACTTGTGTTGTTGTGCCTCTCGTATGCAAAGAATATTTTACCGGTGCGAAAGTTCTCAATCCTCTTATCTCTGTTAATGGTGTTGAATGTTTCCTGTCTCCCGCCGAAATAACTTCTGTTCTCAGAACCGTTCTTGGCAAACCTGTTGGCACGGCCCAAGCGAGCCGATCGGAAATTATTGCCGCCATAGACCGGCTGCTTTTATAATTTTCAACATCTTTTCCGACCGGCTTGGTTAATTACAGACTTTAACTTCGGATTAAGGGTTCGGTATACCGCATATACACAAGCTAACAGCGTTGAGCACGGTTTGCAGTCAGTATACAACTTTATTTTTCCGCGTTTAAATTCAACTGACCGTAACCTATTGAAAATCATTTAAGGCCAGTATACAACTTTATTTTACGGACACAGTTCGTTCGGACGTACAGAAGAATTTGTCGAAGAGAAATAAAGTTGTCAATTCGTAAGTAAAGTTGTTTACGCAGAAAAGTATGTAGCAGACAATAATTACTGTCACCTCGGGGCCGTTACCCAACGGTTACCATACATTCGGAATAAAGTAATGGCTGTTTCGGGTTTATAACCCCCGACTGCAGCTTTTGCCACAGCACACTGCCTTGATGTAGGCGCAGACCGGATAAATCATCCTCAATTGAAAGACCCTTCATCCCCAAGCCGATTTGTGATATATCTGAAAGTCAATTTACGACAGAAGGAATATCATGGCCCACACCAGTATCATTGTTAAAGGCGCTTGCGAGCACAACCTGAAGTGCATCGACGTCGAAATCCCCCGCGACCAGCTGGTCGTCATCACCGGCATTTCCGGTTCCGGCAAGTCCACCCTGGCTTTTGACACGATCTATGCCGAGGGACAGCGCCGATATGTGGAGTCGCTTTCGGCCTATGCCCGGCAATTCCTGGAGCAGATGGAAAAGCCGGATGTGGAATCGATCGAGGGGCTTTCGCCGGCCATCTCAATTGAGCAGAAAAACACCAGCAAGAATCCCCGTTCCACGGTTGGGACCGTAACCGAAATCTACGACTACCTGCGCCTGCTGTTTGCAAGGGTCGGGCGCCCCCACTGCACCTCCTGCGACAAGGAAATCACCTCCCAGACCGTTTCCCAGATGGTGGACCAGATCTTGACCCTGCCGGTCGGGGCCAAGCTGACCCTGCTTGCGCCGATGATCTGCGGCCGCAAGGGTGAGTACAAAAAAGAGCTCAATCAGTTGCGCAAGGAAGGCTTTACCCGGGTTGTAGTCGATGGTACGTTGCGCGAACTGGCCGACGAGATCGAGCTGGACAAGAAAAAGAAGCATGACATCGATATCGTAGTGGACCGGATTGTCGTCAAGGAGGGCATACAACGCCGTCTGGCCGATTCGCTGGAAACCGCCCTGCATCATGCCGAGGGGGTGGTCAAGGTTGAAGTGGTTACGCCGGCAATGGATGAGCCGGCCGAGGGGGGCACCAAAAAGGTTCCCAAACCGGTAAGTATGATTTTTTCCGAAAAGCTGGCCTGCATTGATTGCGGCATCTCCTACCAGGAGATCACTCCTCGACTGTTCTCGTTTAACAATCCCCACGGTGCCTGTCCGGATTGTACCGGCCTTGGTACCCGTATGTACTTTGACGCCGAGCTGGTAATACAAAATCATGATCTTTCACTGAGGGAAGGAGCCATCGCCCCCTGGGAGAAACGGCTGTCGGGCTGGTTTCACATGATTCTGGAGGCCTTGGCCAAGGCCTACGGCTTTGACATGAATACACCGTTCAAGGAATTGTCGCCGCAGGCCAAGGATGTGATCCTGAACGGTTCCAAAGGGGAGAAGATCGAGTTCTGGTGGGAGGAAGGCGACGATCGCCGCCACACCTACCAGAAGGAGTTCGAAGGGGTCCTCAATAATCTGCAGCGTCGCTGGCGCGAGACAGAGTCAGAATCAACTCGGGAAGAACTGGAAAAGTATATGAATGTCATGCCCTGCCCAACCTGTCAGGGGGCGCGCCTGAAGCCGGAAGCACTGCATGTGCTGGTGGCGGGACGTGCGATCCGTGATGTTACCTCCCTTTCAATCCGTGATTGTCTGGTTTTTTTCGAGGAACTGATGTTGACCGACAAAGAACAGGAAATCGCCCGCCGGATACTGAAGGAAGTCCGGGAACGGCTCTCCTTCCTGGTTAACGTCGGGCTGGACTACCTTTCGCTGGACCGCACCTCCGGCACCCTCTCCGGCGGTGAAGGGCAGCGCATCCGGCTGGCAACCCAGATCGGCTCGTCTCTGGTGGGCGTCCTTTACATTCTGGACGAACCCTCGATCGGACTGCATCAGCGTGACAACGCCAGGCTGTTGGAAACTCTGAAACGGTTACGTGATCTGGGCAACACAGTGCTGGTGGTGGAACATGACGAGGAAACCATTCTGGAGGCCGATCACCTGATTGACATGGGGCCGGGGGCTGGAGTGCATGGCGGCGAGGTGGTGGCTCAGGGAACGCCGTCCGATGTCATGAAAGATCCAGCATCGCTGACCGGTCGATACCTGTCGAGAGAGTTGAGCATCCCGGTGCCGAAGAAGCGTCGCAAGTCAGATAAATCCCTGCGAATCGTCGGGGCCAGTGAAAATAATCTGAAATCCGTCAGTGTGGATATTCCGCTAGGCATCATGACCTGCGTAACCGGTGTTTCCGGTTCCGGCAAGTCTACCCTGGTGATCGATACGCTGCACAAGGTGCTGGGGCAGCACCTGTACCGCAGTCGCGAGAAGGCCGGCACCGTTCAGAAAGTGCTGGGACTTGAGCATCTGGACAAGGTCATCAATATCGATCAATCGCCGATCGGCCGCACGCCGCGTTCCAATCCAGCCACCTACACCGCCGTATTCGGCGACATTCGTGACCTGTTTTCCAACCTGCCGGAATCCAAACTGCGCGGCTACAAGCCGGGTCGCTACTCCTTCAACGTCAAGGGGGGGCGCTGCGAGGCCTGCTCCGGTGACGGAATTATCAAAATTGAAATGCACTTCCTGCCGGATGTGTATGTGGAGTGCGAAGTCTGCAAGGGGGCCCGCTACAATCGCGAGACGCTGGAGGTGCATTACAAGGGTAAATCCATCGCAGAAGTTCTGGATATGACCGTTTCGCAGGCGCTGGAATTCATGGGGGCCATCCCGAAGATCAGGAACAAACTTGCTACGCTGGAGGAGGTCGGTCTCGGCTACATCAAGTTGGGACAGTCTGCCACGACCCTTTCGGGTGGCGAGGCCCAGCGGGTCAAGCTGGCCAAGGAGCTTTCCAAGCGCGCCACCGGCCGCACGATCTATATTCTGGATGAACCGACCACCGGCCTGCATTTTCACGATATCGCCAAGTTGCTGGAGGTAATCCAGCGGCTGGTGGATGCCGGCAACACAATTGTGATCATCGAACACAATCTGGATGTGATCAAAACCGCTGACTGGCTGATCGACCTGGGGCCGGAAGGGGGCGATCGGGGCGGCGAGATCGTAGCGGTCGGCACGCCGGAGCAGGTGGCCAAGGTTACCGGCTCATACACCGGCCAGTATTTGAGGAAACTGTTATGAACGGTTCAAAAAGCACCGAATTTAATCCTGCCGCTGGTTCAGAGGCTCCTTTCGATCACGATAAACTGCTGGAACTGGCCGCCACGCGCATGCCCTTCGGAAAGTACAAAGGTACCCGTCTGGTGGATCTGCCGGAAGGCTACGTGGTCTGGTTCGCGCAGGAAGGCTTTCCTTCCGGTAAGTTGGGATACATGCTGAGGACGGTCTACGAGATCAAGGTCAACGGACTGGAGTTTCTGTTTGATAGTTTGAGGTGACGTTGGTTGCATAAAAAAACTTTGCCACAGAGTAATTACCTCAAAATTCTATTTATTCAAATACAGCTGGTTAGTATGACATAAATAATACTTGTCTGTCTGATTCTACTCTGAGAACTCTGTATCCTCTGTGGCTAATAATCGTTTTTAATTCAATGCACCGCGCAGGAAATGCAGGGGTCGAAACAGCGCACCAGGCGCTCGCAGGAGGTTTTGACCTGATCATAGTCGGCACCATCCATTGCTGTGACCAGCGCCTTCAGTGATGTTTCAATTGCGGCCTGGTTGATGGATGTGGGAGTGATGATGTTGGCATTGCTGCAGACACCTTGTTTGTCGAAACGGTAGCTGTGCAGCAGTACCCCGCGAGGTGCTTCGATCAATGCGGTCCCTGCACCGGTTGAAGGAGAGATTGCGACAGGACTCTCCTGGTGAAGTCCATCGGACAACAGTTGGGAGATCAGTGACCCGGCCCGTTCCGCAGCCTGCTTCAGCTCAACCGTGCGAGCCAGCAGGGAGGAACTGACCGGAGCACCGCGCAATTGTTCCGCATCTTCCTCCGGCATGGCCAGATTGAGCCGTGCCAGCGGACCCACCATGAAAACTTTTTCACCGTCAAAACGACTGACCTTGGCGTGGGTGTGTGGTTCGATCTGTTCGTTCAGCCAGCTGGCGGCTGAGTCTGCGCTGACGATTGTTCCTGTGGCAGTAATAAGCCGGTCACCGAACAGAGGCGAGCCTCCACTGACAGCGCAGACGTGGGGCGTCGGTAAAGCTGGCAAGCTTTCCGGCAAAGCGGAAACAAACCGGATCAAGGTTTCCAGGTCTTCACGGATAGCCGCCAACTGGTCAGCCAAGTGCTGCAGTTGCTCAGGCTTCGGCACTGTTCCCAATCCGCCCACCAGCAGATTGAAGGGATGAATCGCCCGCCCGCCAATTGTCTCCTGGATCAGATTGCCGAGAGCCTTGATCCTCAACCCCAGTTGCAGCTCTTCCGGTGCCGCGTTGGCCAGTCCTGGAAAGCCCCCAACCCCCAGATAATCCGGCAGCGCCAGACAAAAGATGTTCAGGGCATGGCTTTCGATCTGTCCGCCCTGTACCGCCAGTTGCCGCAGCAGACCGGTTTGACGGGATATCCTGATTGACAACGCCTGCTCGACAGCCTGCAGCGCCGCCACTTTGTGTACCGTGGAGCAGATCGAACAGATCCGGCAGGCAATCTCTGGCACCTCGTCGAAACGTCTGCCGACCAGCAGTGCCTCGAACAGGCGTGGCGACTCGTGCAGTTTAAAAAAGGCATCCACGACCCGCTCCCCTTCGCGAACCAGTTCGACACTGCCATGCCCTTCAACTCTGGTCAGTATATCAATCCTGCCTGTGCCGCTCATGGTTTCCACTCCGGACAAAAATGCCGTAATCTCTCACATACAATTCCCGTCTCGTATCCCTTTTGCAGATAGATTTCCAGCGCCTCGCCAAGGTTGGTCTCCGGTGCCGGTCCACGACAGCCTTCGCAGGGCACTCCCAGGCTCGGGCAGCGTGCATCGCAGCCGCCCAGTGTCAAGAGACCGAGGCAGAGCATGGATCGTTCAGTCAACAGACAGAGGTTTTCACGCATACGGCATTCATTGCAGACCGGATAGCTGATAGGGATCGGAACTGTTCCGCGCAGCAGGCCGGCAATCAGCTTGAGCAGCTCTTCTTTTTCCGGCGGGCAGCCGCTGATGACAGCGTCAACTGTTACTGCAGCATGCAGCGGTTGTGGTGCGAAGGTCTCACTTGCGATCCGGCTCGAGCCATATACCTGTTGCCGCAGAAGCTGACGATCTTCTCCGTTTTTAAGGGCCGCCACCCCGCCCCAGGCGGCGCAGCTGCCAACGGCAATCAGATAGCGACTGCTCTGACGCAGAGCAATCAGCAGTTGCTGTTCATGCGGCATCGACAGACAACCCTCCACCAGCGTGGCATCGTATTCCCCCTCCAGAATGGCAGGAGAACAGGCCATCGGGAAAAAGTGGAATTCAACCGCTTCCAGCAGATGCGGCAATTCTGCTTCGCAGTTAAGGAGCGAGAGCTGGCAGCCGGAACAGGCGGTCAGGCCGGCTATGGCGAAGCGCAGCTTTTTCATGACAGTGCCCCTTCAATCCCATGCAGTTGAGCAAGGGTGAAGACCGGGCCGTCGCAGCAGCAGAGCAAAGTTCCAACGGCGCAATGGCCGCACCGCCCCAGGCCGCACTTCATGTGCCTTTCCAGCGACAGGTGAATCCGCTCGTCGGATAGTCCGAACTGTTTTAGCCCGGTCACCAGATAGCGGTAGACAACCGGCGGGCCGCACAGGGCGGCAACGGTTCGTTCCGGTCGGATAGTAAGCTGCTCCAGCAAGGCCGGCAGCAGTGCAACACGACAGTTAGGCGGACCTTCCAGGCAATGCTCGAGGCGGTCGACAGTCAGTTGAATCCGGACATCGCTGCATTGTGCCAGTTCCTGCAATTCGTCTAAGAAGAGCAGTGCTCCCGTTTCCCGCGCGCCATAAAGCAGGGTTAATTCTCCCCAGCGCTGACGTTGCTTCAGCAGCGCCAGCAGCAGCGAGCGCAGCGGCGCCATTCCCAGCCCTCCGGCGATCAGCAGCAGATCCTGGTTTTCGTAGCTGTCCAGAGGAAATCCATGACCGAAGGGGCCGCGCAGTCCGACCTCATCTCCACATGCTGCGTTTATCAATGGTGAAGTGACATGCCCCACATGTCGGATGCAGAGTTCGATTGAGCCGTCGGGGGAGGGGAGGCCGCAGTATGAAATCGGGATTTCTCCGACTCCCGGCAGAGACAGTTCCAGAAACTGGCCCGGCATGAAGGAAGCCACACTGGCGTCTGATGCATTGTCATTACAACGCAGTGTGAAGAGGGTCGTGTCGACCATCAGGTGCCGGCTCTTCGTAATTGTCGCCGCCACGGGCAGGCTGGCACTCATGGCGGTCCTCCGTCCAGCCGTTCTGCCAGCGGGCGCAGGTCAAGTCCGGCCGGGCAGATTGCCCGGCAGCGACCGCATCCGACACAGCCGGGAATCCCGCGCAGTTGTCCAAAACCGCGGTATTTGTGCCGGTAACGATAGCGGAAGCGCTGCGCACGCTCCTTCTGGAAGCTGGCGCCGCCTGCCACCTGGGCGTGGCTTTTGAACAGACAGTTGTCCCAGCGCCGCAGACGTTCGGCTGAACGGCTGTCCAGTCCACCGAATTCCAGAACATCAAAACAGTAGCAGGTCGGGCAGCAGATCGAACAGGCTCCGCATCCCAGGCAATGTCCGGCCAGTTCCTGCCAGTCGGGCATGGCCGGGTCCAGCTCTGATTGCGGCGGTGGCGGGATCTTCTGGCCGAAGAATCTGCGGGTGTCCTCCGGGGTTGGTAATTCCCGCTCTTCGATAAGTTCTTCCAGTGAAATAATTAGTTTTGTGCCGTGCACAGAACCGCAGCTGATGATAAACCCGTCATCAATCTGCTGGAGAAACAGATCATAGGAAGCTTTCAGCGGGGACGGGTGCCGAAGACATGAACAGAATTCGTCTGGTGTGCATGATATTCCGATCAAAGTCAGGGACGAGCGTCGGACGTCGTAGGACGGATCAGGGTCTTCGCCAAGGAAAATCCGGTC